>SFHY01000059.1 GCA_004556255.1 Lactobacillus delbrueckii | reverse complement strand
AGAGCGAAACTCCATCCGTGAGCTTCGCTCTTTTTCTTTTGCCTTTTTCTGACGAAAATGACGCGAAAAGCGGCAAATTTGACGGCTTTCGTTTACGGCCCGCTCCTTGGCCTACAATTGCCTTGCAAGTTCAATAGATGAGGAGCAAAAACGATGTTCAATTTTATTTTGGAAATGGAAAAAATCCTGGAACGCGACGGCAAAAGCGCCAAGCGGCACCGCAGAAGACAGCACAGATACAGCTTCATCTGCTTCCACGGCAATGATTAAAGCTGGAAAAATCCGCCTGTTTTCCCTCGACCGCCGGCAAATCCTGGCGATCCTGCTGAGCTACCTGGCCACTGCCTTGTCCTTGAAAATTCCTCTCTTGCTAAAGCAAGTGATCGATCATGGAAAAATGCTTTCCCGGACAAGCAGCCTGGGCCAGATCGGCTTCTGCCTGCTCATTGCCAGCCTCTTGGAAGCCGTTAGCCAGTACCTGCTCAGCCTGGCCGGAGACGAGCGGATCAGAGACCTGCGCCTGCTTTTGCAGGAAAAACTCCTCCGCCTGCCTTGGAACTACTATAAGGAAAACAGCCGCGGCTCCCTGCTCAGCCACGTCCTGAACGACAGCTCAGTGGTCAAGGACTTTACCGTCAGCGTCCTGCCCTCAGCCTTGGTCAGCCTTTTGACGGTTGCCGCCAGCCTGGGGATCTTGCTCAGCCTGGATGTCAAAATGACTTTGGTTATCGTTTTGACTTTTGCCTTGATTGCCAGCAGCGCCTTTCCTTTAGGAAAAATCAATGAGCACTTCGCCTACCAAAACCAGGCCAAGCTCAGCCGGGTATCTGCTGATTTGGATGAAAACCTGGCCAATATCAAGCTGATCAAGCTGACTAATGCCCAAGCCGGCGTTTTGCAAAAATTCCGCGGCGACTTGCAGGACTTGTTTGCCCTGTCCCGAAAGACTGACGCGGTTTTCAGCGTGACTGGACCCCTGCAGACGGTCTTGACCCTGGCCGGCTTTCTCCTGATCCTGCTCTACGGCAGCCAGCGCCTGGCTAATGGCAGCCTGTCTTTGGGGATGCTGAGCTCATTTATCATGTACATGTTCGGCATCATTTCCCCGATCAACAATTTGGGCAACTTTTACATGAGCTACGCCGAAGCCCGGGGCTCCCTGAAAGCCATCAGTGAAATCCTGGCCCAGCCGGATGAAGCTGATCCCGGCCAGGAGCTGCCGAAAAAAGCTGCTGATCTCAAGGTCCGCGCCTTGACCTTTGCCTATCCAGGCAGCCAGCGCCCGGTTTTGCGGGACTTGTCCCTGGACTTTAAAGAAGGGGCGAAAACAGCTTTAGTTGGCCCATCTGGGGCTGGCAAGACGACCTTGATCAACCTGTTGACCCGCTTGGAAGCTGGCTATCAAGGGCAGATCCTGCTGGGTGACCTGGAAGCCAAAAGCTGCCGCTTGCCTGCCTGGCGGGATCTCTTCAGCGTGGTGGCCCAGGACAACAATATTTTTGCCGGTACAGTCGCTGACAATTTGCTATTTGGCTTGGAAAAATCCGTCAGCCGGTCGGACATGATCCAGGCCCTGCAAGTTGCCAACCTTTGGCCGGAACTGGACCTGGACACCCAAACGGGAGAGGGCGGCTGGAAGCTGTCTCTGGGGCAAAGCCAGCGCCTGCAGCTGGCCCGGGCCTACTTGCGGGATGCTCCTTGCTTGATCCTGGATGAAGCCACGGCCAACCTGGACCCCGAGTCTGAAGCCAAGGTCAGCCAGGCCGTCGACCGGATTGCCCGGGAAAAGATTGTCATCATCATCGCCCACCGTCTGTCGACGATCGCCAATGCTGATAAAATCTACTTTTTAGATCAAGGGCAGGTTCAAGCGGCTGGCCGGCATGAAGACTTGCTCAAGCAGCTGCCGAAGTACCGGGCTTATGTTGAAGACCAGCTGCGGCCTTTGGAAAGCAGGTGAAAGTAGATTTTACATGTCCGCCTAAAAGGTTTATCCTGTTTTTATATGCAAAAAAAGGTGGGCAAATAATTTATGGAGAGTGAAGACAGACAAACGCGCAAATCCAACCTGCGCTTATTATTCGAAGCCCTGGTCGTGGGCCTGGTGACTGGCATCGTTGTCGGCAGCTTCCGCTGGCTGATCGGGCAGATCCTGACTATGTGGCAAAAAGGCTACCAGGCAGCGCACGCTAACCCGCTCCTCTTGTGGCTCTTAGCCGGGGGCGTTCTGGTCAGCGTGATCGTGGCTGGCTTCTTTGTCAAGCAGCAGCCCCATGCCGGCGGGTCCGGGATTCCTGAAGTAGAACTCCAGCTGCAGGGCAAGCTGCAACTGGCCTGGTGGCCGATCCTTTGGCGGAAGTTCATCGGCGGGGTCCTGTCGATCGGGTCAGGCCTCTTTTTAGGCCGGGAAGGTCCGTCAATCCAATTGGGCTCAACGGTCGGCCAGGGGGTGGCCCAGGGCTTCAAGGCCTCGAAGAGCGACTCCCGGGTCCTCCTGGCAACCGGGGCGGCCAGCGGCTTGTCCGCGGCCTTCGGGGCACCTTTGGGCGGGGCCATGTTCATCATTGAAGAAGTCTTTCACAACTTTTCCCCCCGGGTCTGGCTGAACGCTTTAGCCGGAGCTATCATGGCCAACTTCGTGGTTTCCAATGTCTTTGGCCAGACTCCGGTCTTAGCGATCGACTACAAGCACAGCTTCCCCATCCTCCAGTACTGGCAGCTGCTCTTATTAGGGGCTTTATTGGGCTTGATCGGCCGCTTTTACCAGTGGGGCCTGCTCAATTTCAGCCATGTTTATCAAAAAATCACCGTCCTGCCGCGCTGGCTGCACGGGATCATCCCGGCCCTCATCTTAGTGCCGGTCATGTACTACTTCCCGGGCTATGTCGGCGGGGGCAACAACTTGATTTTGAGCTTGAACCAAATTCACGCCGTAAATGTCCTGGTCTTGATCTTCCTCTTGCGGATCAGTTTTTCCATCGTGTCTTACGATTCTGGTCTGCCGGGCGGGATTTTCCTGCCGATCTTGACCATGGGGGCTCTCTTGGGGGCGGTTTATGGCCAGTTCATGGTTGACCTGGGCCTTTTGGACCAAAAATTAGTCGTCAACTTGATCATCTTCTCCATGGCCGGGCTTTTTTCAGCCATTATCCGCTCGCCATTTACCGCCATCATGCTGATCACGGAAATGGTCGGGTCACTGCTGCACCTCATGCCTTTAGCCGTGGTCTCAGTTGCCGCTTATGTCGTCAACGAACTGCTGGGTGGGGTGCCGATCTATGAAAGCCTGGCTGGCCGGATGCAGACCAAAGAAGACAACGACTATGTTGGTGAAGCAGACCAGCTGACTGTTTCCATCTATGAAGGCAGCCAACTGGCTGACCACCAGGTCAAGGAAATCGCCTGGCCAGACCGCACCCTGGTCAAAGTCATCCACCGGGGGCAAAAGGATATTATCCCTGATGGGAATACCAAGCTGTTAGCCGGTGACCTTTTAGTCTTGGAAATCGACGAAAACCAGCGGGGGCTGGTCTATGACAAGATGGCCAGCCTGCAGGAAGCCAAGGAATAAAGCTGAAAATGCATAAGAAAAAGCCCCGACCGGAGTCGGGGCTTTTTAGCTTGGCAAAAATTGTTATTGGTATTGTTTAGACGTTCAAGATCAGGAAGTAGATCACGAAGACTACAGCCAGGATCCACATCATTGGGCTGACTTCCTTGGTCCGCTTGGCAGCAGTCATGGAGATCGGGTAAACGATCAGACCCAGGGCCATCCCGTCAGCGATGGAGTAGGTCAAGCCCATGCCGATCACGATCAGGAAGGCTGGAACAGCGATTTCCAGCTTGTCCCAGGAGATCTTGGCCAGGTTGGCGGCCATCAAAACGCCGACGATGATCAAGGCTGGAGCAGTAACCGTAGTCGTTACCACGCTCAAAAGCGGGCTGAAGAACATGGACAAAAGGAAGAAGATACCAACCCAAACGGCGGTCAAACCTGACCGGCCGCCGGCAGCGATCCCGGATGAAGATTCAACGTAGGCGCCAACCGGTGAAGTACCGATGATGGAACCAGCCATCATGGCCGTTGAGTCAGCCGCCATGGCCTTGCCGATTCTTGGCATCTTGCCGTCCTTGTCAACCAGGCCAGCCTGGTGAGCCAGACCGATCAAGGTACCAGTGGTGTCAAAGAAGGCCACCAAGAGGAAGGTTAAAACGACCGTCCACATCTGCACCGTGTTGATGTCGCCCAGGTGGAAGATGGCTTGGCCGAAGCTTGGCTTCAAGCTTGGCGCCAAAGAAACGACAGAAGTTGGCATCTTGCTTTGGCCAACCAGGATGCTGAAGATTGAAGACAGGACGATCCCGATGAAGATCGCGCCTGGCACCCGCCGGATCATCAAGACGATGGTTACCAGCAGACCGAAGATGGTTACCCAGGCAGCCGGGTCCTTGAAGGAACCGATAGTTACCAAAGTAGAAGCGCTGTTAACAACCAGCTTGCCGTTTTGCAGGCCCAGGAAGGCGATGAAGATCCCGATCCCGGCGGAGATGGCAAATTTCAAGTCGTTAGGGATGCTGTCAACGATCAGTTCCCGCAGCTTGAAGACCGTAATCAAAATGAAGATGATTGAGGCCACGAAAACAGCAGCCAGGGCAGTCTGCCACTTCACCTTCATGCCGATGCAGACAGTGTAAGCGAAGAAGGCGTTAAGACCCAAAGACGGGGCAGTAGCGATCGGGTAGTTGGCAAAAATACCCATGATAAGACAGCCGAGCGCGCTGGCCAGGGCAGTTGCCGTGAAGACCGCGCCCTTGTCCATCCCGCTGGCGCCCAAGACGCTAGGGTTGACGAAAAGGATGTAGCACATCGCGAAGAAGGTCGTCAGACCGGCGATGAACTCCCGCTTAGGGTTTGAACCGAGCTTGTCGAGCTCGAAATACTTGTTAATAAATTCCATTTGATCCTCCAGCAGGTAATGTTCGGAATTTCCTCCAATAGAAGGGGATATTTCTACCTTAACATGGAATTAACCAGATGTAAATACGAATCATAATTTTATTAGTGATTATAAAGTCTGCTTCCATTGTTTTTAACCGCTAAAAAGCACTTGAGCATGGCAACTCAAGCGCTTTCCTTTTAATTTTTCACTTGCTTTAAAAAAATCTAAACTCAGCTTAGATATTCAAAACCTTGTTCAAGAAGTTCTTGGTTTCTTCTTCCTGCGGGTGGTCGAAGATTTCTTCCGGCGTCCCCAGTTCCTTGATCACGCCGCCGTAGAAGAAGGCAACCTTGTCAGCCACCTGCTTGGCGAAGCCCATTTCGTGGGTTACCACGATCATGGTCATCCCTTCCTGGGCCAGCTTCTTCATGACGTTCAAAACGTCGCCGACCATTTCCGGGTCCAGTGCACTGGTCGGTTCGTCAAAGAGCATGACGTCCGGCTTCATGGCCAGGGCCCGGGCGATGGCTACCCGCTGCTGCTGGCCACCGGACAGGGTGGTCGGCTTGACGTCGGCCTTGTCGTCCATGTTGACCATCTGCAGGTACTTGTGAGCTTCCTTGATGGCCGTTTCCTTGTCTTCCTTGCCCAGTTCGACTGGAGCCAGGATGATGTTTTCCAGGACGGTCATGTTCGGGAAGAGGTTGAAGTGCTGGAAGACCATGCCGATGTTTTCCCGGATCTTGTTGATGTCCGCCTTCGGATCAGCCAGGTCGGCCCCGTCGACAAGGATGTGGCCCTTTTGGAATTCTTCCAGCTTGTTGATGCAGCGCAGGAAGGTGCTCTTCCCGGAGCCGGAAGGACCGATGATGCAGACTACTTCGCTGGGCAGGACGTTCAAGTTGGCGCCCTTGATGACTTCATGAACGCCATCGTAGCTCTTGTGCAGGTCAGTTACCTGAACCTTGTATTTTTCTTCCATGGAAAAAGCCTCCTTTTAACTAATGTTGCATCTTCTTTTGAATGTAGTTGGACAGCCAGGTAAGCAGGGTGATGATGATCAGGTACATTACGGCGATGATCAGCCACATCTTGAAGCCCTGGAAGTTCTGGGCGATCAAGGTGGTACCAGTTTGCGTCAAGTCCATGACCCCGATGGCGGAAAGGATGGAAGTATCCTTAAGAGTGATGATGAACTGGTTGACCAGGGATGGAATCATCAGCTTGAAACCTTGCGGGGCAACAACCTTCCACAGGGCCTTGTAGTAAGGCAGACCCAGGGACCGGGCTGCTTCCCACTGGCCCACGTCAACTGATTCAAAGCCCCCGCGGACGATGGCCCCGATGTAGGCCCCTTCGTCCAGCATCAAAGTCAGGATGCCGGCAGTAAAGAGGGGCAGTTTGTGGCCCAGCAAGGTCGGCATACCGATGTAGATGAAGAAGGCCAGAACCATCATTGGAATACCACGGAAGATGTAGATGATTACGTTGGCCAGGCCATGCCAGAACTTGTGCTCAGCAATCCCCATGATCCCGAGGATCAAACCGAAGACCAGGGCGGCCAGGATGCCGACGATAGCCAGTTCGATGGTCATCCACAGACCTTGCAGCAGAGCGCCGGCGTTGTCCTTGATCAAGCCCAAAATTGAAGTATCAGCTACGACTTGGCTCTTAACAGCCTTCTTGCTGGTGTACTTGTTGACGATCTTCTTTAAGCGGCCAGTCTTCTTCAGCCAGGCCAGACCGTCGTTGAACATCTTGAGGAGTTCCTGGTTCTTGCCTTTCTTAACGGCAAAAGCCAGAGGGGCGTTGGACACTTGCTTGCCGACGATGCGCAGGCCGGTCCCGTTGGCAATCCCGTAGCGTAGGGACGGACCATCGTCGAAGCAGGCGTCAGCGTTGCCGGCCTTGACGTCAGCCCAGGAAGTGTTGGAGTTGGTGTAGTACTTCAGCTTGAAGCCGTACTTCTTTTGGACGGACTTGGCATAGATGGCGGAAGTGGTCCCGGTCTTGACGTTAACTGTCTTGCCCTTGAGGTCCTTCATGCTGGTGATCTTGCTGTCCTTGGCCACGGCCAGGCAGACCCCGTCAGTATAGTAGGAGTTGCTGAAGTCGATGGTCTTCTTTCTTTCTTCAGTCACGCTCATGCCGGCGATCATCCCGTCGATCTGGCCAGACTGCAGGGCCTGGACGTCGGCGTTGAAGGACATGATCTTCAGCTCGTACTTGAAGTTTTCGTGCTTGGCGATTTCCCGGAGGATTTCGATGTCAATCCCCGGGTTCTTGCCATTGTAGGTACCATCCTTGTCTTGGATTTCAAAGGGCTTGAAAGTCTGGTCGGTACCGATGATGTAAGTTTTCTTGCTGGCAGCTTGGGCCTTGGGCGCCATTAAGAACAGCGCGGCGATGAGCAGGCTGACTGGCAGCAGGAGAAGTTTGCGAAGTTTCTTTAAATGCATGTTATCTTTTCACCCTTTTTCATAAATAGTTTCTTCCGCTAAAAAAACAGATTGTCAATATTGTATCACGTTTTTAAGAAACGGTTCATTTTATGCAGCTTAACTTCAGCTAAAAGCAACCGGTACCAATTTTCTTTTTAAAGTGAAATCCCATAAAGAATTAAAAAAATTCGTTCTGCAATGCTGAAAACTAACTAAACAAGGAATTTGACCTAAATAAAAAAGCCCCCGTCAGGGTCAATGTCATTAAGTTAAGACATTGACTTTGAACGGGGAATGCT
>SFHY01000058.1 GCA_004556255.1 Lactobacillus delbrueckii | reverse complement strand
GCTTACCGTCACACAACTGCGTTTAAGGAGGGATAAAATTGAAGTCTTACTCTAACCAGAGAAAAGTATCCCTTTTCTTCAGATATTTATTGCTGACGATTTTAGCAATTTTGTGGCTGATCCCCATCCTCTGGATCGTTTTGGCCAGCTTCTCATACAATGACACTGGCTTTATCTCAACTTTCTTCCCTGAAAAATGGACCTTCCAGAACTACATCGGGATCTTTACCAACTCCCAGTTCCCATACCTGCACTGGATTATCAACACTTTGATCGTGGCCATCATTTCCGCCACTCTGTCAACCTTCTTCCAAATCTCGGTTGCTTACGTCCTGTCCCGCTTACGCTTCAGATTCCGCAAGCCATTCCTGCAGATTGCCCTGGTTTTGGGCATGTTCCCTGGTTTCATGTCCATGATCGCCCTTTACTACATCTTGAAGGGGCTGAACATGCTGAACCTGGGCGGCTTGATCCTGGTCTACGTCGGTGGTGCCGGCCTTGGCTTCTACGTTGCCAAGGGTTTCTTCGACACTATCCCGCGGTCACTGGATGAAGCAGCTGAACTGGATGGGGCAACCAAATGGCAGGTCTTCACTAAGATCGGCCTGCCACTCTCCAAGCCAATGATCGTCTACACAGCTTTAACGACTTTCATGGCACCATGGGTAGACTTCATCTTCTCCGGGATCATCCTCTCAACTTCAGGTGACCCAAAGACCTACACGATCGCGTATGGTCTGTACAACATGCTTTCTTCTTCAAAGGGGAGCGCGACGACCTACTTCGCCCAATTCGTGGCCGGCTGTGTCATCATCGCTATCCCAATCACGATCCTCTTCATCATCATGCAGAAGTTCTACGTCAGTGGGATTACTGCAGGTGCTGACAAGGGTTAACACACAAACCCAAACAACATTTCATTCAATCCTTGCCTTCTCAGCGAAAAGAATCTGAGAATATCTCGGATTCGATTAAAGAAAAACAGTGGAAGCTTCCTTACGAAGCTTTCCACTGTTTTTTTGTCTAAAAATATCAAAAATTACGGCTTATTTAAGTGGCCGGTAGAAGTCGATGCCGCTGGCGGCAGCGTAATCGCCGGTCGTTTCCAGAATGCTGAGGCGGACAGCCTTGGCGCTGACCCCTCTGAGGCCGATGACCTTGTTCTTGCAGTCGCTGTTGAACTGGTAGTCAGCCCCGTAGCTGGTGAAGTTTTCCCCATCGGTGGAGATTTCCACCCGCATCCGCAGAGGCCGGCCGTCCCGGCTGCTGGCTCTTGGCACGTAGATCAGCTTGTTTAATTCCGTTTGGCCCGGGAAGCTGAAGGTCAAAGTCAGCGGCTGGTCTGCGCTTGGTTTGCCCGCGCTTTGCCAGTCGGTTGCCATTCTCCGGTCCAGGAGGTTTTTCAGCTGGTGGCCGCTTGCACTTTCCTGGCTGGCAGTGACTTTGACATTGGAGATGATAAAGTCCCGCGGGTCCCGCTTGGTCTTGACCTGCAAGAGGTCGGACCATTCGGATACCTTGTAGCCAGCTTCATAGCGCAGGCGCAGCCGGTAGCCAGTGTTGGCGGCCAGGTCGGTAAAGGTGAAGATGTTCCCGCTGATCCCGGTGTAGAGCAGGCCGTTCAATTCGATCTGGACACTAGGCGTCCGCTGGGCCCACTTGACTGTCAAAGAGTGGGCACTGATCTTGTCGCGGTCGACTTCAACCTTGCCCGGCAGGGGCAGGGCGGCGTCGGTTATCTGGTGAACCAGCTGCTCATTGGCGAAGCGGAAGTTGTTGACCAGGATTTCCAGCTTTTCCTGCTTGATGTCCCGCTCCTGCAATTTGATGATCAAAGCCGGGCGAGGCGTTGCGCCCAAGTCCTTGAAGCCTTCCGGCCAGCAGAACTTGTTGTCGTAGTAGAAGCCTTCCTTGGCTCTTTGCAGGGTTTCCGGCGTGCCGTATTCAGTCAAGGTAATGACTTCCTCATCACCGGCCCGAAGCTGGATTTCATCTGGGTGCTGGTCACAGTATATATAGAGGAAGGTTTGCTCTTTAATGGCCATGTTCGGGTAGTAGCCGGTGGTTGGTTCGATGATCACGCGCAGCTTGCTGTCGGCCACATGGGTGCGGATAACGGTTTGGGCGCTGTTGTGCTTGTAGTCGCTTTGGTCGTTGTCGCTGTAAGTGCTGATAGTTGCGTCGCCTTGCGGGTAGAGAACGAAGCGCCGGCTGCCCAGGTCGAAGATGCTGCCGCCTCTGACGAAGACGGGCAATTGCCAAAGGGGGTACTTGCGCCAGTTGTAGACCCGGCCGCCCATCAAGCGGTCGCCGGTAAAGAGGTCGATCCAGACGGTCTGCTTGTCGGGCAGGTAGATCCGGTCGCGGACGCTCATGCCTTGATTGTCAGACTTGCCGTTGACGATTGGCGCGACAAGCAATTGGTCACCCAGCATGAATTCATCAGCAAAGTCCCGGCCGTAGCCAACCTGTTCATGCGGAAAGGCCATAAGCAGGGGCCGGACCAGGGGCAGGCCGTCCTGGGCCTGGCGGCTGAGAGCGTAAAGGTAAGGCTTCAGTTGCTCACGCAAGCCGAGGTAGGCCTTCATAATCCGGGAGACCTTGTTATTGAAGGCGAAAGGCGTCTTGCTGAGGGGGCTTTGGTCGTCAATAGCGAAGAAAAGCGGGGTAAAGGTCTTCCATTCCAGGTCGCGGACGGCAACTTGGGCATTTTCCTGGCCGTACTTGCCGCCGGCAGCGGCTCCAATGAAGGGGAGGCCAGACAGACCAGCACCTAATAGGGTAGAGATTTGCGTTTTGATGCTGGACCAGTCACCGCTGACATCGCCGAAGGCCAGGGCAGCCTGGCTTTGGTAAGGAAGGAGGCTGTCGCGGACCAGGGTAAGGGGCTTGGCTTTCGGATTTTCCTTAGTCAGGTCGGAATTGACGGCGGTTAAGTCGCTGCTTGGGTCGTCGATCGCGGCAAATTCGCTGTGGTGGGCTAAAGGCTGGCCTTTTTCACTCCAGAAGCCTGGATGGCAGTTATGGCTTTGGGCATAGCTGGCGAAGGCAGCAAAGTCATCGGGCTTAGCGGCAGTTTGGCTTTCGTAGTTGGGGATGATCCAGGATAATGGGAAGCCCCAGCGCTGGTAGCGGTCCAGCATGGCCTGGGCGGAGAACTGGTAGTCCTTTTCCCCGTTTAGGCTAGGCAGGCGGCCGCTGTTTTCCGTCTTTCTTGAGTAGTAGCGGTTGTCTTCAAAGCGGACTGCTTCATGGCCCTTGCCGTCAGCTTCTTGCCAGGAGCCATCAAGGAAGTTGCCGAGGTGGCCGAAGGAGAGGGCGTAGCTAGGCAGCATGAAGGGTTTGCCGGTCAAATAATAGAAGCTGGACAGCAATTCTTGCGGAGAGTTTCCTATTATATAGTAGCTGTCAAAGACCGGGGTCCGGTGGCTGAGGATGGTGAGCTGGGAATTTTGCCGGCCGAAGTCATAGTGGCCAGTCGCGGTCGTGTTGCGCAGTTCGGCAAAGCCGGCGTTGGTCCAGAAGAAAGGCACGGCGGCCAGAACGCCGTCAGCCCCGGTGATACCGTCGGTCTTGATGGTGATTTTTTCACCCTTGTGGCTGAAGTGGCCGTTTTGGACCCCGCCGCCGTAGTAGTATTCGTTTTGCCCTTGCTTCAAGATTTCGATGCTGTGCTTGCCGCTCAGTTCGAGAGCGGAAGCTTGGACCATCCGCGGCCGGTGGACGGACTCGTCAAAGATGCTGAAGCTGCCGGTTTTCTGCTGGAAAATCAACTTGCAGCTGCCAGTGGTGATGATGAACATGTCGCTGGTCGCGTGGGCCGTGGCCCGGGCGAAACATTGCGGATCGGGCTCAATGCCTTTGACCAGCATGTCGTCAGTTTCGGCAAATTCTTGACTTGGATCCAGCCAGTAGCGGAAGATGCCATTAGCGATCAAGTAGACACGGGCGATCTCGCCGGTCGCGTAATGAAGCTCATAGTAATTTTCACGCTTATTGACGCCAACCAGTCTTCCTAATTGATGTCTTGAATTTTGCAGGTCTGCAGTCATAATCTTTTTCCTTTATGTCATGAAATATCTAATCTAATTATAGCCAAAAAGCCGCTAAATTGGAAAAAATAGCCTATACCAGTTTGGGTGATGAGGATTATAATTGATAGGAGCTGGAAACACGTTGCTCAGTTCAATTGATAATTTATAAAGTATATCTAATTTATATGCCTGTGCTTATCTTTGGGCTAGATGAAGAAAGATTTAGGGGTAGAATTGTTGGAAAATAAACTAGATGATATTCTGGCGAAAGATGACGAAGAGAATGAAGGTAAGTGGTATTACCTTGATTTCTTTCCAGTGACCTTTCAAGCTGGAAATGACAAATTTGATGAGTTTGAGTCATTTATCCAAGAAAAGTACTATAAATCTTTTTCTAAAAAGCTTTCTTTCATTATTTTGGGCCTGGTCAGCTATTATGACGCGGAAATCTATTTGTATGATGTGGATTACGGTGATGACCGGCTGGACTCCTTGCGTCATCAAGACCTTCTAAGCCAATTAGAATACCAGGACTTGAGCAAGCTCATCAAGCGCTTTTGCGTGAACGAAACACTTGGTTTAAAAATTGCCTTGCAGGATCATGACAATTTAGCATTGATGCTCTTTGAAGGCGGCTTGCGGCTAAGTTTTTACAATTTGACGGATGAGCAGAAGAGAGTTGCTGAATCCCTGGTCCGGTCGCAGGGCTTTTTCTTCAAAGAATCCAATAGCTGATCTTTAACTGCCTGAAACAGGCAGTTTTATTTTTGCTCATTTTTTAGCAAAGCATTGACTAAAAGGCTTACAGAGTTAAGAATAATAGAAGGAAAAGATTGTTTTACTAAGGAGAAAAAATGCGCTATTACATTCATGCTGATCAGTTTTACCTGCCAAATGGCCGGGAAAAAGGCGGCTATTTAGAGATTGTTGATGGTAAATTCGGGGCCTACCTGCCAGAAGGCAGCCAAGTGCCGGACGCGGTGGACTACACTGGCTTTAGCGTGGCACCGGGCTATGTTGACACTCATATCCACGGTTCTGTTAAAGAAGACGTGATGAAGAGCGACTGGGAGGGAATCAACCGCCTGTCTGAAGCCCTGCTGAGCGCCGGGGTAACCAGCTGGCTGCCAACGACGGTGACCGCGTCCAGTGAGCAATTGGCTGAAGTCTGCCGGATGCTGGCTGCTCATCAGGGAGAAGAGAGCGGGGCTAAGATTCAAGGGATCCATTTTGAAGGCCCGTTTTTCACGGAAGAACACGCGGGGGCGGAAAATCCAAAATACATGATGGACCCAAGCCCGGCAGAACTGGACAAGTGGCTGGAAGCGTCAAAGGGGATGCTGAAGAAGATCTCTCTTGCCCCAGAACGTCCAGGAACGCCAGCTTTCGTAAGCTATGCTGTCAGCCGGGGAGTCAAGGTAGCCCTGGGCCACTCTAGTGCCAGCTACGACCAGACTAAGGCAGCCGCGCAAGCTGGGGCAACGATTTTTACCCACACCTTTAACGGGATGCCGGACTTCTCTCACAACCGGCCAAACATCGCCAACGCGGCCATGGCACTGGAAAACATGGACAACGAACTGATTGCAGATGGTCACCACGTCACGCCTAGCGCCATCAAGGCCCTGCTGGCGGCTAAAGGCAAGGACCATATCGTTTTGATCACTGACTGCATGGAAGCTGGGATGATGCCGGATGGCGACTACATGCTGGGGGAACTGCCGGTATACGTTAAGGACGGGATGGCACGCCTGAAGGAGGGTGACAACCTGGCCGGCAGCGTCTTGCAGCTGAAGGATGGGGTGAAGAACCTGGTTGACTGGGGATTGGCTGGCAAGGAAGAGGCTGTGTTGATGGCTAGCTATAACCCAGCCCGCAGCCAAGGCCTGCTGGATAAGTGCGGGGCAATTCGTCCGGGTCTGCCAGCTGACTTCTTGATTCTGAAAGATGACATGTCCCTGGCGAAGACCTACTTGAATGGGGAAGTTCGCTGGGAAGAATAATAAGTATAAAGAGAAAAAGCCTATCTTCCAAAATTGCGGAAGGCAGGCTTTTTGTTAGATATAGTTGTTTTTTAGTATACGGCACCTTCGTAGAAGTCAAAGCGCAGTTTGTTGAAGTTGAAGTCCTTCAGCTGGCTCATCTTGATCACGTTGTCGCTGACGCCCCAGCTCATGAGGTTGATCGGCTTGCCGTAGTCTTCGTCCGGGATGACCAAAAGGACGTACTTGCCTTGGCTCAAGGCGTAACCCAGTTCCATGCCCAGGCCGACGTCTTCTTCGTCAGGGATGTAGACACCCAGCATGACGTCGTTGGTCTTGATCCCGTTCAAGTCGTTGTTGTAGGTGGCCGTAGCCCAAACCTTGTCGTGCAGGTATTCCGGGTGTTCATCAACCCGGATGCCCTTGTACTGGTTGTCCAGGGGAACGTAGCTGTTTTCCAGGTCAACCGTCGGGTTTTCCTTGAGGGCTTCCATGGCTTCCTCGTAGGCTTTGTTTTGGCGGTCAGTGAACCAGCCGGCACCGAAGTAGATCGTCTTTTTTGGCATATCTTGTATTCCTTTCATGTCTGTTGCGAGATATTGTGTTTCTTTTTCTAGAATAACTTTACCATTTTCCGCCCCGGCTGACTAGTCAAAAATTAAGCATCAGCCAAGTTGCCCAGCGGCAGAAAGCTTATAATACAAGTAGTTGTATTTTTGAAAAAAGGGTGGACTTAAAAGTGACTGAAGAACTCTTAAAAGCGGAAAGCTGTTTTGTTTTGCGGGCCGAAGACCGGGCCGACATGTTTGCCCAAGTCTATAAAAAGCTGCTGGAGCAGGGGCTGGTAGCGGCCGGCTTTTTAGACCAGGTGGTGGACAGAGAAGAGGATTTCCCGACCGGCCTGGCCAGTTGCAATCTGGCCCCGGGTCTCCCCAACCTGGCTTTTCCGCACACGGAAGGCTGCTTTGTCAAGCAGCAGCGGGTCGTTCCCATTAAGCTGCTGGCCCCGGTCAGCTTCAAGAGTATGGTCGATCCCAGCCGCGAATTGCCAGTTGGCTTTTGCTTCATGCTGCTGGACCAAAAAGCTGACGGCCAGGCTGAACTTTTAGCCAGAACCATGACCTTCCTCAGCCAGGCTGAACCAGCAGCCCTCAGCTGGATTTTTGCCCAGACTGATCCTGCCGGCTTGTACTCTGCCCTGCAGGAAGAGGGATTTTAATTCGGTCTTGAGTCTAATTGACCATCCGTCAAGTGGTAAATTTTTTGCGGTAAATTCTGCAATAACAGAGGATCATGACTAACCAAAAGGGTAGTTGTTCCTTGCTTTTGCATTTCTTTGATCAAAGAGATAAAACGTTGGATAGCTTTAGCATCCAAGCCGTTCGTTGGTTCGTCCAGAAGCAGCAGATCAGGCTTCTCCATAACAGCTTGAATAATGGCCAGCTTTTGCCGCATGCCTAAGGAAAAGGACTTTACTTTAGAGTCCTTTTTTTGCTCCAAGGCGAAAATCTTCATGCTTTCAATAATTTCAGCTTCACTGATGGTATTGTTGATGGCCGCGAGATATTTTAGGTTCTCTAGTGCTGTCAAGTGAGGAATAAAATTTGGGGTTTCGATGATTGCACCGCAGTTTACTGGCAATTGCTCGTTAAAGCGAACTGGTTGACCAGCTAAACTGATTTCACCGCTGCTTT
>SFHY01000057.1 GCA_004556255.1 Lactobacillus delbrueckii | reverse complement strand
TCATCCCCAAGGCACTAGCGGCTTCAAACTGACCCTTAGGGGTAGAAATAATCCCCCCGCGGATAACTTCAGCCAGGTAGGCCCCGGTGTTGATGGAAACGATGACCAAGGCGGCAACCGTTCTGTTCAAGTTGATGTGCCAGAACTGGGCAATCCCGTAGTAGATAACCGCAGCCTGAACCATCATTGGGGTGCCACGGAAGACTTCAACGTAAACGGACAAGAGCCACTTGCAAAAGGCCAGCAGACCCTTCTTGAACTTGTTCTTTGGTTCTGGAATGGTGCGGACAATGCCGACCAGCAAGCCGATGAAGAAACCAGCGATCGTACCGATTAAGGAAATGAACAGAGTCATCCCGATCCCTTCCAGGATCATCTGCCCGTAGTTCTTCAGCATGGAAACCAGCCAGTTTTCCTTCTTGGTCGTGGTTTGCGGCTGCTGCTGAACGGCTTCCTTCATCAGCTTGTTTCTTTCTGAAGTGGAAATGCCGGCCAAAACCTTGTTGACCTGGCTGAGCAGCTGGTCGTTGCCCTTCTTGACCCCGATGGAAACTTCCGCGTCAGAAGAGGAGACCTTGAAGCCCTTCATCTTGGAGAGGTTAACGCCGGTAATGTTAGAGTCGACCATCTTGAAAGAGGTCAATTCCGTGTCTTCGGCAACGTAGCCGTCGATCGTGCCGGCTTCCAGGGATTCCCGCATGGCGGAGAAGTCCTTGGAGGCTGGTTCCCGCTTGGCCCCTGGCAGCTGCTTGATCAGGTCGTAGTGCAGGGTCCCTTGCTGGGCGGTCAGCTTGGCTCCCTTGAAGTCAGTCAGGTACTTGGCCTTGGCGTACTTGCTCTGCTTGTTGACGATGACCACGAAGTTGGTGGTCCGGTATGGAGTGGTAAAGTTGATGGCCTTCCGTCTTTCCGCCGTCGGGCTCATCCCGGCAATGATCAAGTCGATCTTGCCACTGGTCAGGGCTGGCAAAAGCCCGTCCCATTGCGTCTTTTCCACGATAACATTCTTGCCCAGCTTCTTAGCGATGATCTTGGCGATCTTGACGTCGTAACCATTGGCGTAAGAGCTGGTCCCGTCGATCTTGACCGCGCCGTTGGCGGACGTGGTCTGGGTCCAGTTGTATGGAGCGTAGTTGGCTTCCATACCAATCTTCAAGGTGCCGCTGGCTTGCGCCGGCTGGCTCCAACTGACAGCTAAGACAAGCGTCAGGACCGCCGCCATTAAGGCGCTGATCCAGCTGCTATGCTTCTTCATCTGAATAAACCTCCGATATGCTTTTAGTAGTTATGAAATACAATAAAAAGCGGCAAAAAAGCCCCATTGCGGTATACAATGAGGCTTGCTTTGATTCTGTAAAATTCAGTATGAATACCAAAAATTATAGCGCTCCCTAGAAAACTAGGACAGTCTGCAGAATCTTCTCCTGCAGCCCAACCAACAGCGCGCACGACCCCACTGCCGATTTCGGCGATATCCCTTAATAACAAGGCTCAGCACTGTCAGTGAGCTCCCCTTGCTTTTGTGAACGATCGCGACCTCTATTGTATTGGATAATTTTTTAACTACATTTAGGCTAAATTACTTTTAAGAAAAAGTCAAGAAAAAATTAGCTTTCTGAATTTTTCTTGACTTTTTCTTATTTACAGCCAGCCGTGATCATCCGCCCAGTCCCGTTTCTTCATGCCAGAGACGTAGGGGTTGCCGGCCACGTAATAGCGCAGAGGCGCCTGGGCCCAGGCCGGGTCAGCCTGGACGATCCCGATTCTGGGCGAAGCAATGATTTCTTTAGCCGGCTTTTTCTCAGTCAAGTCAATAACGAAAGGGGAGTCCGCCAAAGGGGCCAGGTCCCAGTTTCTTGACTTGATCCCCATGGCCTGCATTAATTTGGCCGGTCCATTGGTCAAAAGGACCCCGTCTTTGCCGCCCCGGTTTTTAAGCATTTGGTCCAGGCCCCAGACCGGCTCAATGGCCCGGATTAAGACCCCCTGGGGGTTGCTTTCTTCCTGGCAGGCGATGTCAAAAAAGACGTACTGGCGCTGAGAATAGATATAGATGGTCCCGCCTGCCCGCCACAGGCCTTCGTTGGCCTGGCTTCTTCTTCCCCCGTAGGAGTGGGCAGCCCGGTCGTATATGCCCAGGTAGGCTTCGGCCTCAACGATATAGCCGCCGATTTTTTCCCCGCCGGCTTGATAGTAAAAAGGGCGGCCGATCAAGTCCCGGCAGATCTCGCTGGTGGGCCGGCCGGTGAAAAAATTCCTGTAGTCCATTGCTTAATCAATCTTTCTAACTAAAATAAGGAATGTAGTAAAAGCTGTAATAGCTGTAACAGAAGCTATTTTTAAGAGAAAGCGTGCATTTATGTCAACGATCAAAACTGTCCGCATCTACGCCAAAGAGCAGCCCACCGGCTACCGGATCTTAGTCGACCGGCTCTGGCCCCGGGGAATCAAAAAGGAAGCCGCTAATTTAGACGAGTGGGAGAAAGAGCTGGCTCCCAGCCGGGACTTGCGGACCTGGTTCAAGCATGACCCGGCCCGGTACCCGGACTTCCGCCAAGATTACCTGGAAGAATTGGCAGCCAATCCGGAATGGCCGCCATTCGTGGAGCATTTGCAAGAGCTTTTGCAAAAAGGAGACGTCCTCTTTTTATATGGAGCCAAAGACGAAGAACACAACCAGGCCGTCGTCTTAAAAGAAGCAGCTGAGGAAGCTCTGGCTAAACTTCCTTAAAGACCTCCAAGGCGTCACCGGTCATCTGCTTGATCCCTTGTGCCGGGATCTCAGTTAAGTTGACGGCCCAGATTTTGGCGTCTTTTGCCGCGTAGCCTAAGAGACCGGCGAAGGGGTAGACAACGAAACTGGTGCCGACGATCACGACCAGGTCGCTTTGCCGCATTTCCAGGATGGACTGGTTGACATTGGCCGGGTTGATCCCTTCCCCGTAAAGGACGATGCCGGGCCGGATGATCCCGCCGCACTCGTGCTTGTAGCCCTTGGCGTAATCCTCATAGCTGACCTTTTGCTTGCACTTGGAGCAGTAGATGTCGTAGAGGTTGCCGTGAAATTCGGTCACGTGCTGGTTGCCGGCCTGCCGGTCCAGGGTGTCGATGTTCTGGGTGATGAGGGCCCCTTTTTCATTGCAGATGGCCGCGATCTTTTCGTGGATCAGATTTGGCTTGGCCTCCGGGAAGTACATGTTTTGCATGACGAAGTCGTAAAAAAGCTGGGGCCGGTCATAGAGGGTCTCCTCGCTCAAGATGACTTCCGGGGGCTCACTGACCCCGTTGTAGATGCCAGTCTTGGACCGGTAGTCGGGGATGCCGGAGTGGGTTGATACGCCTGCCCCGGTCAAAAAGACGGGGTGCTTGGCGCTTTTCAGGTCTACTTTAAATTCCGCAAGTTTTGCTTGATCCATTTTTTGCCTCTTTCTTAAGAAAAAACAGGCTGATGCCTTTTAATTCTATTATAAGCGCTTGGTTTGCTATAATTAAGCTACTAGTTGCAGAAGATATTATATTTGAGGTGAATCCATGGACACGTTATTTTACTTGGTCGTCGACACCCTGCTAGCGGCCTATGCCGGCTACAGCTGGTACAGCCAGGCCACGGTGATCCTGCGGGCCCGCTGGCGGATGACGGCGGTGGTCATGCCGATCCTATTGGTCTGGCTGGGGGCCAGCTGGGGCTACCTGGACCTGGGAACTCCCGGCTTCGTCGTCTTCCTGGCCCTCTTCATTTTGACGGGGATCCTGGAAGCCACGTCGGGCTTTGCTGATAAGCGGGTGGTTTTGAGCGGCTACTTCCGCCGGACTTTGAAATACAGCGAAATCAGCCAGGTGATCCTGACCGCGGCGCCGCCGGAAGTGGGCGACCTGTCGATCGCGGCCCTGGAAACCAGCCGCCACCAAATCTACTACCTCCGCTTCAACAAGCAGGCCAGCGATGTGGTCTCTTTCTTGATGCAGCGCCTGGAACGCGGGGTAAATATTGACGTAAGAAAAATGGGTTAGTCGCGTGACTAACCCATTTTTATCTGCGCTGAATTTCTGTTTTCTTGTTTTATTCTCTCTTGTTTTCTTGTTCTTTTTTACAAAATCGGAGACAAGAGGCGGGAGAAATTCTGCAGGGACCGCAGCCAGCGGGACTGCTTCTTGATCATCTCCGGCGTGAGGAGGGTCGACTGCTCCATGTCTTTTTCAAACTGGTCGGACATCTCCTTGTTAAAGGCCCGGTCGTAGACGAAGACATTATCTTCAAAGTTCAAGTCATAAGACCGGTAGTCCTGGTTGACGCTGCCGACAGTCGCGTACTTGTCGTCGACGATAATGGTCTTGGCGTGCATGAAGCCGTTGTTGTAGGTGTAGACCTTGACCCCGATCTTGACCAATTGGTTGGCGTACCACTGGGTTGCCCGGTAGATGAAGGGGTGGTCCGGCATGCAGGGGATCATGATCCGCAGGTCAACCCCCGAGCTGGCCAGGATTTGCCAGGCGGCAATCATGGCTTCATCCGGAATCAAGTAAGGGGTTTGGATCCAGACCCGATTTCTGGCCAGCATCATCAAGCGGACCAGGCCGTTTCTCATGTATGGCTCGTCATTGTCTGGGCCGTCAGAAACGACCTGGACGGCCATGTCGCCCTTGGAGATGTCATTTTCATCCAGGTCAGGGAAGAGCTTCTCGTCAAAGCTGATCAGCTCTTCTTCCTTGACGGCGGAAGCGTTCCAGTCCATCACGAATCGTTCCTGCAAAAGCAGGGAGGCTGACCCGACCAGGCGGAGGTGGGTGTCCCGCCAGTAGCCGAATTTTTTCTTCCGGCCTAAGTACTGGTCGCCGACATTGAAGCCCCCGGTCCAGGAGATGACCCCGTCAATGACCACGATCTTCCGGTGGAGGTGGTAGTTGATCCGGTTCCGGGAAATCATGTTTCTTGAGGTGATGAAGGGCAAAACGTCCCCGCCGGCTTCAGTCAGCTGGTTGAACCAGCTCTTGGAGGCTCCGAATGATCCCCAGGCATCGTAGAGGACCCGGACCTGGACCCCCTGCTTGGCTTTTTGGATCAAAAGCTTGAGGAATTCGTTGCCGATGGCGTCGTTATAGATTGTGTAGTATTCAACGTTGATGCTGGATTTAGCCTGGCTGATGTCGGCGAAAAGGTCTCGGAACTTGGCATGCCCGTCGGTGTAAAGCTTGAGCTTGTTGTTTTTGGTAATGGGCGACTCCTGGTCCTTGTCCAGGTACTTGACCAAGATGTGGGCGCTGGGGGAGGTGTCGCTTTGGTCAATTTTCGCCGGGGCCTCGGTGATCATTTTTTGCACGTTGGAGAGGCCGATGTGCTTTTGCCGGTTGATGGCAAAAAGGTTTTCCTGGGAAATCCCCCGGCCGACGAAGCCGTAGATGATGAAGCCGACCACGGGCAGGATGATCAAGACGATCAGCCAGGCCCAGGAGGTGGCCACGGACCGCTTTCTGTGGAAGACGGTCCAGAGGGCCAGGATGGCGTTAGCGAAGAAGATGATGTGCCAAATATCGATCCAAGAGATGGCAGTCACTTTAAAGTCCTTTCTTGATTTTATCTAAGCCTAAAAAACGGTCCAGGATGCCGATGACGAAGGGCTCGTCATGCATCTGCGAGTGCTCGGCATTTTCACCGCGGACCTCGACTTCCTGGTAGTAGACCGCGTCCGGGGCCAGGATATAGCGGATGCTTTTGGCGGAAACCACGGAGATGAAGCGGTCGGAATTGGTCGTGTCCAGGACGTTGCCGTAGATGTTCAAAACTCGGATGCTGGGGCTGAAGTCCCGCCGGTGGCGGAGCATGTAGGAATAGTGCGGGGTCATCATGCTGGGCCGGCCGCTTTCCGTCAGGCGGTTGACATTGGGGATGTCGCCCAGGTACATGACCCCGTTGAAGGGGCCGGCGATCAAAGCGCAGCTGGCCAGGTGGGGGAAGTTTTTCCGCTTGGCATAGCGCATTTCCGTAGCGACCACGCAGGGCGAGCCCAGGGAGTGGGCCACGGCGCTGTAGCGGGTAAAGCCGTATTTTTTGCTCAGAAAAGGCAGGATGAAGCTGAGATAGTAGTTGATACCCTGGTAGCCGGCGATCCGGTCCTTAAAGGCTAATTGGATGATGGGCTGCTTGTCGCCGGTATAGCAGCCGGTCAGCTTGATCCGGCCGGTCAAGTCAGCCTCGACTTTCAAAAAGCGGGGGTCCCCTTTTTGCTTGAGGGCGTCTTCGACCATTACTTTGGTGGTGTAGTCCCCGCCGCGGAAGCCGTGGACGTAGATGATCGGGACCTGGTCAGAGTCGCTGGCCTGGTTTTCAGCCAGGTCGCTGACCCGCTTGCCCCGCAGCTTCAGAAAGAGCCGGAAAGGCGGAAAGGTTGCCAGGATGCCCAAGAAGAACATCATGGCCAGGGAGTGGTCCCGGGGGTCGGGATTTTTACCGCGCTTTTTTTCAGTTTCTTCAGCATACTTTTTAGAATTAAAAAAGAGCACAGTCGCCCCTCCTTTCTCTGATACAATTGCTTTGTAAACATCATACCATTTTAGCAGAAGAGAGGGAGCAGATGAAATTCTACGTTGTTAAAAAAGGCTACCAGCCAGGGATCTACCACAGCTGGCCTGAAGCAGAGGAGCAGGTCAAAGGCTTTCCCGGGGCAGAATACAAGTCCTTTAGCAATATAATGGAGGCCCTGGACTACCAGCAAATGGACCCGGAAGATGCCCTCAAGTCCCTGCAGGGGGCAGAGGACAAGCTGCAGGCCGCGATCGCCAAGGTCAGACAGGGCGGAAGCAAAAAAGAATTTGCGGCAAGTTCGAAGTACGCCGCCCATATTTTTACCGACGGGGGCTGCCGGAACAACGGGACCCACAAGGGCGGGCACGTGCAGGCAGACGACAAGGCGGCCTGGGCTTATTTGATCGAATATGGCGGCCAGAAGCTGTCCGCCAGCGGCGGCCGTTTTGGGGCCACCAACAACGAAATGGAAATGACCGCTTTTTTGGAAAGTCTGAAGAAGCTGGAAGAACTGGGCTTAAATGACCAGCCCCTCTTGTTCTCTTTAGACTCCCAGTATGTCATCAAGGCCGTTAGCGATAGCGACCAGGGTCCGGCCTGGATCAAGGGCTGGCAGAGACGGGGCTGGAAGAAGGCGGACGGGTCACCCGTTGCCAACCGCCAGCTCTGGCAGGAGATTGCCAAGGAAATAGCCAAGTTTGCCCAGCCGGAATTTGAATGGGTCAAGGGCCACGCTAACAGCGCCGGCAATAACTTTGTCGACGGCCTGCTCAACAAGTACATGGACCAGATGTAGAAATAGAAAAAGCATTTGTGATGACTTAATGCACAAAAGACCAGCAGATGTAAACAGCAACTATTATGGTTTGGCTACGTAAACTACGGGGCAGAATTTTGCGCTTTACGGCTTGGCTACGTAAACTACGGGGCAGAATTTTGCGATTTACGGTTTGGCTACGTAAACTACGGGGCTGGATTTTGCGATTTACGGTTTGGCTACGTAAACTACGGGGCTGGATTTTGCGATTTACGGCTTGGCTACGTAAACTACGGGGCAGAATTTTGCGATTTACGGCTTGTCTACGTAAACTACGGGGCAGAATTTTGCGATTTACGGTTTGGCTACGTAAACTACGGGGCAGAATTTTGCGATTTACGGCTTGGTTACGTAAACTATGGGGCAGAATTTTGCGCTTTACGGTTTGGCTACGTAAACTACGGGGCTGGATTTTGCCAAGCTAAACACCAGCGAAAACCGCAACGCCCTGCAGAAGCTCTGGGACGCCATCGTCAACTTCTT
>SFHY01000056.1 GCA_004556255.1 Lactobacillus delbrueckii | reverse complement strand
CATGATATCATCCCATTATACAACATGTAACCTTCACAAAAAAGGTTTAAATCGTTTCCAATCTATTTCCATGGATCAAATTTCCTTAACATTTATCTGTTTGAGCAATTTCCGCCCAAATTTAGGCAAATTCATCGCTTTTTCTTCTCCGCTTCTTTACAATAGATAATAAATAGATGTACAAATTCTTCATCTAGCAATATAGAAAGGAAGATATAGATGATCGACAATCAAACTCACTCAGTCAAGGCCTACTTAGCCGGCGTCAATCTTGATGACCCCAACTTTGACTACTCCATGACCGAACTGGCCAATTTAGCAGAAGCCAATAATTTCACCGTCGTCGGCTCCAGCCAGCAGAAAGCAGAAAACATCGTCGCCTCCAGCTACCTGGGCAAGGGGAAGGTGGCAGAGATCAAAGACCTGGCCCAAGGACTCGGCGCCTCCGTCCTCATCGTTAATGATGAACTGACCCCAGTCCAAATCCGCAACTTGGAACACATGACCAAGCTCCGCGTTATCGACCGGACTGAACTCATCCTGGAAATCTTCTCTTCCCGGGCCCGAACCAAGCAAGCTAAACTGCAGGTTCAACTAGCGCGCCTACAGTATGAACTGCCCCGCCTGCACCCGTCTGAAAACAACCTTGACCAGCAGCACGGCAGTGGCGGTTCCACTGGTGGGGGCTTTGCCAACCGCGGGGCCGGGGAATCCAAACTGGAAATGAATCGGCGGACCATCGGTAAGCAGATCTCCGCCATCAAGCATGAATTAAAGGAAATCTCCGGCCAGGAAGAAGTCAAGGCTTCCCGCCGCAACCAAAGCCACTTGCCTAAGGTCGCCCTGGTCGGCTACACCAACGCCGGCAAGTCCACCACCATGAACGGCCTGCTCAAGGCCTTTGGGGCTGGTAATGAAGACAAACAGGTCATGGCCAAGGACATGCTCTTTGCGACTCTGGACACCTCTGTCCGCCGGATCGACCTGGATGGCTTCTCCTTTATCCTGTCTGACACGGTCGGCTTCGTTTCCAAGCTCCCCCACAAGCTGGTCGACTCTTTCAAGGCGACCCTGCAGGAAGCCAAAGACGCTGATCTCTTGATCAATGTCGTTGACGCCGCTGACCCCAACATGAACCAGATGATCAAGACCACTCTGGAAGTCTTAGACGAAATCGGCGTCAAGGACCTGCCAATGATCACCGCCTACAACAAGGCTGACTTGACAGACCGTAACTACCCGCAGATTGAAGGGGGCGACCTGCTTTACAGCGCGGTTGACCCAGCTTCCATCCAGGCCCTGGCCAAGCTGATCACGACCCGCCTTTTCAGCAATTACCAGATCACTGACCTCCGCCTGCCGCTGACAGCCGGCAAAGACCTGGCCTACCTGCACCAGCACTCCCGGGTGTTAAAGGAAGACTACCAAGCTGACGGGGTCGAAGTTTCCGCCCGCCTGTCGCCGCAAGACCGGGCTCGTTTTAGCGCCTACCAAATCTAACCCACGTAAAAAGCCAGACTCTATCACTAGAGCCTGGCTTTCCTATTGCTATAGGACTCTTCTTGCCCGACTAGGCCAGAAGTAGGTGGACAGGCTCGCTTGTACAACCCCCTGCTGGTCTCCAGCAGCGGTAACGTACTTCCCGTCCCCCACGTAAATGGCTACATTATATGGTTTATTCTTGGAACCCCAAAAGAGCAGGTCTCCTTCCGCGAAGCCAGAGCTTGGATCTACCGCGATCCCCTTCTTGACCTGGCTCTTGGTGCTGGAACCTGTATTAACGCCAGCTGCCTGCTTGTAGACATAGGCAACTAAACTGGCATTGTCAAAGGCATTCGGGCCCTTGGAGCCCTTGACATAGGCCTTGCCAACCTGCTGCTTAGCCAAAGACACGACCGCCTTAGCCCGGGCCTTAGACCCCATCGGGGCAGACCAAGAGGCTGCCAAACTGGCAGCACTGCGGGCCTTCTTAACTGTCTTCGTCTTCTTTGCCTTAGCCTTAACCTTCTTGGCCTTCACAGCCTTCTTGGCAGACTTGACCTTGTTAAAGTACTTGGCCATAACCCATTCCTTCTTGCCAATCCGGTACCACAGATTGCCCATGGAGTCGGTTGCCGTCTGGTAGACAAAGTGGCTGCTGCCCTTCTTTAAATGAGTCGCAACATGCCGCCCCTTCTGGTAGTTGGTCCAGACGGTGACGTATTGCTTGCTGATAACTTTGATCCGCTTGCTGGCGGCCTGGGCCGGCTGCTTGACCGGCTTGACCCCTGTCGCTGAGATCCCTAAGAAAGTCAGCGCTGCAGCAGAAAACTTGATCATATTAGACTTCTTCATGCTCATTTCCTCCCTTACACCGCTAACTCTATTTTAACACGGAAACTAGAGAATCCGCCGGGCCGTTGTTGGCCAGAAGTAACTGCTGATGGTTGCCAAGATGACCCCTTGCTGCTCATCAGCGGCGGAAACATATTGACCATTGCCCACGTAAATTGCAACGTGATATGGCGCTACCACATCCCCCCAGAAGAGGAGGTCCCCCGGCTGCAGGCTGGCCGTTGATACCGGCACAGCCACGCCTTCCTTAACCTGGGTATAGGTCGTCCGGGAAACGGTCTGCCCAATCGCGGTCTTGTAAACCCATTGGACTAAGCCGGAGCAGTCAAAGCTGCTTGGACCGGTCGCGCCCCAAACATAAGCCTTGCCGACTTGCGCCTTGGCTAAGGCTACTACGGCATTTTGCCGCCAAGATGAACCAACGGGAGCCTGGGAAGAAGCAGCTTGCGTCAATTGATTGGTATTCAAGACCGGGTTAGCCGGTTTCTTGGAAGCAGTCTGCTTGGTCGTCGTCAAGACAACCGTGTACTTGCTGGCAATCCACTTTTTATTCCCAATCTTCAGCCAGACCTTGTGCTTCTTGTCAGTAGCTGAAGCCTTGACTTTCTTGACCGCACCCTTCTTAAGGTACTTGTGGGTCTTCTTGCCCTTCTTATAGTTAGTCCAAACCGGAGCCTTCTTGACTACCTGGACCTTGGAAAGGTGACCCTTGACTTGCGCGTTTGCTGGCTGGCCGCCTAGGCCCAGTCCCCCGAAAAAGAGCGCCGCCGCGCCCATGAATTTAATCCATCTTGCATTACCCATATCTTTTCCTCCAGCGGAAGCAAAATTTATACTTAATGTTAATGATAAGCGTTCGCCCCCCTGGCCCGCAAGCCCCCTGATGATTACAAAATGATTACAAAAACGGGGAAGGCACCGTCGCCCTCCCCGCTGGAAATATGCAAGTGTTGAATAAATCGTTGTAGCTTGTCCTAGTGGAACAAAAAAGCCGTCGCAAGGACGACTAAATTGAAATTGAAATAATATTTTTAATTGGCCGTCACCGGCTCAATTATGGGTGTAACCAGCATAAATTTATTCTACGCAGTTTGAGAGAAAATAGCAAGCAAAGTCGCTAGTAAATACTAGCACTCCACCAAACACACGTGCTATAATATTCCCGATTGAGCATAACGGTGTCGGCCTCTACGGAGGGAGTGATGCCTTTGATCTTCTCATTGGCTCCTTCCTATCATTACGGAAAGGAGCCACCGTAAAATGAGCCTGCTGGCTCAGTTAATCTGGACGGTGGGCGGATTGAAACTGCTTGTGGACATGACCAATTTGCTCTTGATGAGCTGTGTCGCCACGGTAAAGACTCTCTGCCTGCTAATCGACTGGGTGGATGTTCTTCGCAAGAAATTGCGGGAACAAAAAAACCGTCGTAACGACGGCTAATAGAAAAAAATAATTTTTTGAAATTGGCCGTCACCGGCTCGATCAATGAAAGGATAGGTGTTCCAGCACCTGTCCTTTTTCTATTGCCTATTTTACGCAGTTTAGCGGAAAAATGCAAGCAAAGTTACTGGCAAACAAAAAACCGTCGTAACGACGGCTAAATAAAAACCAAAAACTTTAAATTGGCCGTCACCGGCTCAAGTTCATTCTACTTAGACTGGCGGAAAAATGCAAGATAAGAACACGTCTTAAATTACTCTCCGCGCGCTGGATGGGTAGAAAGCACTGGAGCGGTTCGTGCTGACCTTAGACTTGATCACCCCAACCGTCGGGCTGGAAGCGTGGACGAACTTGCCTCCGCCCACGTAAATCCCCACGTGGTGCGGAGCTGACTTAGAACCAAAGAAGAGCAGGTCCCCCTTAGCCAGCTTCTTGGTTGATACCGCCTTGCCGTAGTAGAGCTGGCTGACTGAGTAGTGCGGCATTGACAAGCCAGTTGCCTTCTTGTACACGTACATGGTCAAGCCCGAGCAGTCAAAACTGTAAGGGCCTGTTGCCCCCCAGACGTAAGCCTTGCCGACTTGCGCCTTAGCCAGCTTAACAACTTTATTCTGCTTAGCCGTCTTAGCCGCAGCTGCCTTAATTGAAGCGTACTTCTTAGTCGTGACCGTGTTAGTCCCCAGAATCCACTTGTTGTCCTTGATCTGGTACCAGGTCCGCCCCTTGTACTGGGCCTGGCCCGTGGCCGTGAACTTGTAGCCGGACTTAACCTGGCCAGCCAATTTCTTGCCGGCCCCGTAAGTAGTCCAGGTGTTGACCTTGTTACCCTTATTGTAGGCTACCCGGGTCTTCTTCACGATCGTAATATTGCTGTCCTGGCTGTCGGTTGCCGCGTAGGCCGGTTGCGCCCCGCCCAGCCAAGCTGCCAGCAGTAAAAGGACTAAACTGAATTTCCGCTTCATTATAACTGTTTTCTCCTAAATTGAATTCGCTTTTTCTAGTGTAAGCAAGTTTTGTTACAGAAAGGTTACAGAAAAAATACAGTTGTTTTTTAATAGCAAAAGGCAAAAGAAAAAGGACGCCAGCTGGCGTCCTATATAAAGGATATTTCTCGCTTAAATCAAGCGCTTGGCAGTTGATGGCCAGAAGTAGTAGCTCAGGCTCTGCTTGATCACGCCCTGGCTTGGAGTAGCCGCGTGAACAAACTTGCCGCCGCCCACGTAAATCCCCACGTGGTACGGTGAAGACTTGGAACCCCAGAAAAGCAGGTCCCCCTTCTTCAAAGTTGCCGTAGAAACAGCAACCGTCTTGCCTTGGTGCACTTGCGTGTAAGTAGTCCGGGTGATGTACTTGCCCAGAGCGTGGCCGTAAACGTAGCTGGTCAAGCCGGAGCAGTCAAAGCTGTAAGGACCAGTGGCGCCCCAAACGTAAGGCTTGCCCACTTGGGCCTTGGCCAGAGCAACAACCTTGTTTTGCTTGGTCTTCTTGCTCTTAGATACCTTCTTGGCTGCCGCAGCCTTCTTAGCTGCCTTAGCAGCAGCCCTCTTAGCAGCTGCTGCCTTCTTGGCCCAGGCTTTAGGACTCAAAGTGTAAGAAGCCAGAATCCATTCGTTGTCAGCGATCTTGTACCAGGTTTGCTTCTTGTACTTAACTTCGCCGACCACCGTCAAAGTAGTCCCGTGCTTGAAGCTGATGCCAGTGTCGTTGGCCGCGCCAAGCTTAACCTTGTAATTCTTCCAGGCCTTAACGCTGTAGCCAGACACATAGTTGACCACAACCTGCTTGTTAACCGCCTTAACAGTCGCTGCCTGGGCGGCCGGAGCTTGGGCGCTGGCGGCAACAGGTGCGACCAGGGCCAGGGCCATTAAAACTTTGACTAATAAACTCTTGAACTTCAAAACTTGATATCCTTTTCTATTCTGATTTTTACGCAGGTTCTATAATAGGTCACCAATGTTACAAAAATGTTACAAAAGGAATACTAGATTGTTAAAATTAAGTCCAATTTAAAAAGGCCAGCGTTTTTTGCCGCGCTGACCTTCTTTTTTATCGTTATTATCGTAATTTTAGCAGGTAATGATAAATTAGATGACCCGCTTAGCGGTTGATGGCCAGAAGTAGGAGCTCAAGTACTGCTTGCGGACGCCTTGGCTTGGAGTAGCCGCGTGCACGTACTGGCCGCCGCCCACGTAAATCCCAACGTGGTATGGGGAAGACTTGGAACCCCAGAAGAGCAGGTCACCCTTCTTCAGCTTGGCAGTTGAAACCTTAACGGTCTTGCCCTTCTTTACCTGGGTGTAGGTGGTCCGGGTAAGGGACTTCTTGATCGCCTTCTTGAAAACGTACTGGGTCAAGCCTGAGCAGTCAAAGTTGTAAGGGCCGGTAGCGCCGTAAACATAGCGCTTGCCAACTTGCTTCTTGGCCAAGGATACGACCTTGTTCCGCTTGGTCGTCACACTGGCTGCCTGGGCCTGGTGGCTGTTTGCCTGCATGGCGATTGGCACAACCAGGGCCAGGGCTAAGGTCAATTTTACTAAGATCTGCTTAAACTGCTTCATTACGTTGTAACTCTCTTTCTCTTTTCTCGATGCTTATATCATAGCCGATGAGTGTTACAAGAAATTTACAGACCGTTTGCAGTTTCTTTAACAAGTTTTTGCAGTTTTTTAACATCCGGCAATTTTTCCGTAAAAAAAGGCTCTGGCAAAGAGCCAGAACCTTAATTTATTAAGCCCGCAGCTTCTCAGATGCGGAAGTGGAGCTTTCCGGTGCAGCCACGACTTCATTGCGGGCATCAACTGCCCCCTCAGTGGCCATGTTATGGAAATTGTTAAATGACAGGGAGATCATGTCTTCCAGGGCTGGTTCAGTAAAGGAGCCCATGTGCGGAGTCAAAAGCACCCGCGGGTAAAGGTCCATCAAGGACTGGACCTCCTGGTCCGGCACGTCGCTTTCTGAGTCAAAATTGTGGCCCATGATCTTCTTTTCATTGGAGACCACGTCAGCACCGTAACCAGACAGGTGGTGGCTAGAGACAGCAGCGGCGATGGCGGCTTCATCAGCCAGTTCGCCCCGGGCCGTGTTGATCAAGACTGCCCCTTCCTTCATCTTAGCGATGAATTCAGCGTTCATCAGCTTGTCGTTCTTGCCTGGGAAGTATGGCACGTGAACGGAAACAATGTCACAAGTTGCCAGCAGTTCGTCTTCTGTTACAAAAGTGCAGTATTGCTTAGCGAAGTCTGATGGGAATGGGTCATAGGCATAAACTTCCGCGCCCAGAGCCTGCCACATCTTGCCTTCAACTGCCCCGATCTTGCCGGCCCCGTAGATGCCGACCTTCAAACGGTTGAATTCCGTTGCGAAGTAGTCCGGGTGCATCCCAAAGTCCTGTTCATGGACATGATGGGCAGCTTCACCAACGTGTCTTGACAAAGTCAAGCCCAGAGTAAAGGCCAAGTTGGCTACAGCATATGGTGAATAGTTTGGCACCCGGGCAACGGAGATGCCCAAGTCTTTAGCAGCTTCCAGGTCAAAGTGGTCCACGCCGACTGACCGGGTGAAGACCCAGGAGATCCCGTAGTCCTTGAACTGCTCCAGGTTGGTCCGGTCACAGAGGCAATTGCCCCGAACCAGGACGGCGTCACAGTCAGCAGCTTGGGTAATATTTTCCCGGTTCAAGTATTCAGGAATGAGCTTCAAGTCGTAGTTGTACTTGTTCAGTTTTTCAAAATAGCTTCTTTCCAGCGGCCTAACGCCGTAACATGCAATTCTCATCTTGAATACCTTCTTTTCTAGGACTTCACTTTATTTCTTTCAATAATTGCCCCTATTTTATTTAATTCCTTTCTCATTTACAACCCTTTCCTTCAACTTCTTAACTATTTAATTTTCTCCCGCCTTTCCAGGCCAGGTAAGGGCTGACAGACTTTGCTTTCCGTAAATCCTTCCCTTAAAAGTCCAGCTTTTGCTTTTAATCTGCAGGCCAAAAAGGCAAAGAAAAACGCCCCTGAGGCGGGTGCCTCAAGGACGCTGATTTGATCATTTTGAAGTTTGC
>SFHY01000055.1 GCA_004556255.1 Lactobacillus delbrueckii | reverse complement strand
AAAGCCGCAGACCAGGTTTAAAGCCAGCATGACCAGGCGGTACTGCATCGTTCCCCAGCTGCTCAGCAAATTTAGCAGAGCCAGCAGGGTAAAGACGATTGTCACGTAATATTTTCTCAACATCTTCTATCCCTCTCTTGTAAGCAAAAATATAATTTATACCATTTTCAAATTAGTATTAGCTTAAGCAATTATGAAAGAGATGTCAATCTCCATTTCCTACCCCAGCAATTTCTGGTACAAGGCGTAAGTCCGGGCGTCGTAGGCCACCATGATTACCCGCATTTCGTAATCTTTATGTTCTCTCAGCCACTTGCGGACCTCACCGAAGGCCACCTTGCTGGCCGCGTCCAGCGGATAGCCGTAGACCCCAGTTGAAATCGCAGAAAAAGCGACCGAGTGCAGGCCATTTTCCTTAGCCACCCGCAGGCTGTTTCTGTAGCAGGCCGCTAAAAGCAGAGGATCGCTGTGTGAACCCGCGTAAATCGGCCCTACAGTATGGATGATGTACTTAGCCGGCAGGTTAAAACCCGGCGTGATCTTGGCCTCACCCGTCTCGCAGCTGCCCAGGGCCCGGCAGGCCTCATTCAATTCCGGTCCCGCTGCCCGGTGGATGGCCCCATCAACGCCACCGCCGCCCCGCAGTTCCCGGTTAGCCGCGTTGACGATCGCGTCCACCTTCAAAGTCGTGATATCCCCTTGCCAGATTTCTAAATTCATTAGTTTGTCTCTTCCTCCTCTAAGTACATTTCCCGGAACTTTTCCAAATCTGCCTGCTTAAAGCCCAGTTTTCTGGTAAAAAATTTGTCAAAACTGCCCCAGCCCTGCCGGATAGTCTCCGTGATCCCTTTAACCGCCGGTCCTTCGCCCCGGGTCACGTTCATCTTCGCGATCACCTGCGACAGCTTCTCATTAGTCGGGTGCTGCTTCTCAATGGAAAAATCGTACAGCTCATCCGTCAGCAAATAGTCCTCCGCGATGGTCTTGTCGTCCACGCCCAGGGCCATCAAGATCAAAATACTGATGATCCCCGTCCGGTCCTTCCCGGCCGCGCAGTGGTAGACCAAGGCCTGGTCCTCCGGCAGTTTCAGCAGCTCCTCAAAGACCCGCTTGATCCCCTCTTCTGAGTGCTCATTTAACAAAACCTGCTGGTAAATCTTGGGCAGGTAGTCGTCAAACTCCGGCAGATGGTGAAAAATGCGCAAGAAAGGATGGGCCTGGTTGAAGCGGTCCCCTTCAGCGTAAAGGCCAATATTCACAAAACGGACCCCCGGCCAGAGCAGGTCGGGGTAGGACCGCTGCTCCCGGCTGGACCGCAGGTCACAGTCCACCGTAATACGCAGGTTGGCCAGCTTGACCCGGTCCCTGGCTGACATCTCGTTTAAAGCCGCCGACCGGTAGATCTTCCGCCACTTAACCTGCCGGCCGTCCAAGCCTTGATAGCCGCCCAGGTCACGGAAGTTGACCGGCATGTCCAGTTCAATCACCCTTTGCATCTCCATCCTGCATCCCTCTTTTCCGAAAATCCGCGAAAAATTCTTCTCCCTTCCATTTTAGTTTTCCCGGTATTTTTTGGCAAAAAAATCGCCCCAGCTTAAGCCGGAGCGAAAATCTTATTCTAAAAACTTGTCCCTAAGCTTAGCCAAGTCTCCTTGGCCAAAGCCCAGGCTGGCAAAGTAGCGGTCAAAGCCGCCCCAGGTCTGCCTAATCGTTTCCGTAATCCCGTAAAAAGCCGTCTGGCTGACCTGGGTCTGGTTCATCTTGGCAATCTGCTGGCCCAGACGGTCGTTTTCATCTGCCTCGTCCCAGTCCCGGCTGTATTCCCGGCTGAGCAGGTAGTCCCGCAGGATTTCCCGGTCTTCCAGGCCCAGGGCCATCAAAACGATCACCGACACCATCCCCGTCCGGTCCTTGCCCATGGAGCAGTGGTAGATCAAGGCCTCATCATCTTCCAGGGCCAGCATTTCCTTAAAAATCTTCCGCATCACCAGGCCTGTTCTAGGGGCGACAAGGTTCTGCTGGTAGACCATGGCCAGGTAGGACAATTTAGGCAGCTTGTCCGAATACTTCTCCCAGGCGGCCTCAGCTTCTTCCTCTTCATCCCCGCTCTCGCTGTAAAAGTGGGCGTCGACCAGTTTAGCCCCCGGCCAGAGCTTGTCCGGGAAGTTATCCTGTTCATGCCGGGAGCGCAGATCGCAGTCCACCACAATCTTCCGCCGGGCCAGTTCCGCCTGGTCCGCCTTGGTCAAGTGGCTGAGTGACCCCGACCGGTAAAGCCGGCCCCACTTGACAGTCCGGCCGTCCTGGCTGACGTAGCCGCCCAAATCCCGGCAATTGTAGCCGGCCTCTAACTTTACGATCCGCTTTGGCATTTTTTATCCCTTCATCCTGTCAAACGTTAAAAACTAAAAATCTTTCCCGTGGGCAAAGACCCGGGTGGCCAGAACCGCCCGCTGCCAGCCCGCGTAGAGCCGGTCTCTTTCCGCCTCTTCCATCTTCGGCTCAAAGGCCGCCCCGGTCTTGGCAATCTCCTTCAAGCTGTCCAGATCTTGCCAGTAGCCGACGGCTAAACCTGCCAAAAAGGCGGCCCCCAGGCCTGTTGTTTCCAAATCCGCTGCCCGCTCGATCTTCTTGCCTAACAGGTCTGCCTGGAACTGGAGGAGGTAGTTGTTGTTTGAAGCCCCGCCGTCGACTCTGAGAACCGGAATCTCAATGCCCGAGTCCTTCTGCATGGTGTCGACCACGTCCCGGGTCTGGTAGGCCAAGGACTGCAAGGTTGCCTTGATCAAGTCCTTGTCGCTGCTGCCTCTGGTCAGGCCAAAAATCGCCCCCCGGGCTTCACTGTCCCAGTATGGCGCCCCCAAACCGGTAAAGGCGGGAACCACATAGACTTCATTGGCGTCTTTAGATTCCAGGGCCGCCTGCTCTGATTCCGGGGCCGAGTTCAGCAGCTTGACCGAGTCTCTCAGCCACTGGATGGCTGACCCAGCCACGAAGACTGACCCTTCCAAAGCATAGTTTACTTGCTCGCCCAGCTTGTAGCCAATAGTCGTCAGCAAATTGTTCTTAGATTCGATCGGTTCCTCCCCCGTGTTCATCACGATGAAAGACCCGGTCCCGTAGGTATTCTTGACCATGCCCGGCTTAACGGCCAATTGGCCAAACAAGGCTGCCTGCTGGTCCCCGGCCATCCCGGCGATCGGCACTCTGCCGCCGAAGAACTGGTAAGGATCAGTTTCCCCGTAAACTTCAGAATTTGATTTAACTTCCGGCAGCATGGCCCGCGGAATCTTCAGCAGGTCCAGGATCTCCTGGTCCCAGGTCAAATCATGAATGTTAAAGAGCATGGTCCGGCTGGCATTGGTGCAGTCAGTTACGTGGACCTTGCCCCGGGTCAGCTTCCAGACCAGCCAGGTGTCGATCGTGCCAAAAAGCAGCTCCCCTTTTTCCGCCCTTTCCTGGGCCCCTTCCACATGGTCTAAAATCCAGCGGATCTTCGTGGCGGAGAAGTAAGGGTCGATCACCAGGCCCGTCTTTTGCCGGATCATCTCGCTGTAGCCGTCCTTAACCAGCTTTTCCGCGATCCCGCTGGTCTGCCGGGACTGCCAGACAATGGCCGGGTAAATCGGCCGGCCCGTCTCCTTGTCCCAGACCACCGTGGTTTCTCTTTGGTTGGTGATCCCGATGGCCGCCAGTTGATCCGGCCGGATGGCAGAGTTGATCAAAGCCGTTGACGTCGTAATCTGGACCGCGTTCCAGATTTCCTCAGCCTGGTGCTCCACCCAGCCGGGCTTGGGGAAGTACTGGGTGAATTCCCGGGCCACGCTGGCCACCTGCTGGCCGGCATGGTTGAAGATAATTGCCCTGGTTGAGGTCGTCCCCTCATCGATTGCCAAAATGTATTGTTCGCTCATGTTGTAATCCTTTAAACTTATCCTTTTCTTGCTTTACTTACTTGCTTTTTCGCCGTCTTTTGCGAAAACGCTTACTATTTTAGTCTAAGCCAGTTTGTGAAAAAAGCAAGCCAAAAGGACCCGGTCTTTAGATTATTATTTTTCCGCCTTTTAGTTTATAATCAGTGTAATTGATTACGATAAGGAAGAATTTGACTATGGCTGATAATTTGATTCGCATTGCCTACCTCTACGAAGACTTGATGAACACCTACGGGGACTCCGGTGACGTCAAGATCCTCCGCTACTTTTTGCAGAAAAAAGGCTGGCAGACCCAGATCGACAACATCTCCCTGGGCAGCCAGTTCAACGCGGCTGACTACGACTTTGTCTTCTTCGGCGGCGGCCAGGACTATGAACAAAGCATTGTAGCCAAGGACCTGCAGCGCTTCAAGGACACCCTGAACGACTACATCCAGGCCGGCAACCCCATGCTGGCCATCTGCGGAGGCTACGAACTGATGGGAACCCACTACAACACCATTTCCGGGACCAAGATCAAGGGCCTGGGGATCCTGCCCCTGCACACGGAATTTGACCCGGAGAAGCGGATGATCGGCGACACCAAGTACGAAACTGAATGGGGCCCGACCATCGGCTTTGAAAACCACTCCGGCCAGACCTTCCTGGACGACCGGGAGATGCTCAAGCCTTTCGCCAAGGTGGTCGAAGGCTACGGCAACAACCATGAGGAAAAGGAAGACGGGGTCCGCTACAAGAACTTCATCGGTTCCTGGTCTCACGGCCCGATGCTTAAGAACGAGAACGTTGCTAATGCCCTGGTGGACATGATTTTGAAGCGGCACGCTGCCCGCGTGGCCCAATAAGACAGCTTTTTGACCAGCTTTTTAAGAGCTGGTCTTTTTTTCGCGATTTTTTTAAAAAAATCGCTATTTCACACTTGTGGTATACCACAGATGTGGTATAATAATTGGCGTAGGGAAATGAGAACGATGAAGATCGATATTATTCGATACCTCGACGACAAGCACCTGACCATTTACCGGGTGGCGAAAGAGTCGGGCTATGGCTACACTACCCTTCACAAGTCATTTAACAAGCAGCAATCAAATGCGACGTCAATCAACTTGCGCGATCTCGACGCGATCGCCCGGGCCCAGCACGTGGCGATGTGGCAGGTTCTGCGTGAGCTGGAGAATGATTATCTCAGCGATGACGATGATGACTAAACTAAATACGAAGGTTGGTTTAACCGCTGAGCAAGTCCTATTGTGTTAATTTCGATTGATGCAGAAGGGCTTTTTAGTTAGCCAAAAACCAGCAACTTATTTTACTCAGAAAGAGGTAAAATCATGGCTTACGACAACTTTAACGATATGGATGATCTTTTTAGAGACTTAATGAACGGCATGGGCGGCTTCAATTCCGAAAACCGCCGCTACTTAATCAACGGCCGGCAGGTAACCCCGGAAGAATTCGCTGAATACCAGAAGACCGGCCAGCTGCCAGGGCAAGGACAAGCCAAGAATGTCCAGGGCAAGCAAAAGAAGGCCAACGGCATTTTGGAAAAGTTAGGCCGGAACCTGACCGCTGAAGCCCGGGAAGGCAAGCTCGACCCGGTCATCGGCCGGAACAAGGAAATCCAGGAAACGGCAGAAATCCTCTCCCGCCGGACCAAGAATAACCCGGTCTTGGTCGGGGACGCCGGGGTCGGCAAGACCGCGGTCGTTGAAGGCTTAGCCCAGGCAATTGTCCACGGGGACGTGCCGGAAGCAATCAAGAACAAGGAAATTATTTCCATCGACATCTCCAGCCTGGAAGCCGGGACCCAGTACCGGGGCTCCTTTGAGCAGAACATCCAGGACCTGGTCAAGGAAGTCAAGGACAGAGGCAATGTCATCCTCTTCTTTGACGAAATCCACCAGATCCTCGGTGCCGGCGGCATGGGTGACGGCAATGGCTCCAAGGGGATGAGCGACATCTTGAAGCCGGCTTTGTCCAGAGGTGAAATCACCGTAATCGGGGCCACTACCCAGGACGAATACCGGAACACCATCATGAAGGACGCCGCTTTGGCCCGCCGCTTCAACGAAGTAACGGTCAACGCTCCAAGTCAAGCTGACACCTTCAAGATCTTGATGGGGATCCGGTCCTTATACGAAAAGCACCACAATGTGGAACTGCCAGACGACGTCTTGAAGGCCGCCATCGACTACTCAGTCCAGTACATTCCGCAGCGGTCCCTGCCTGACAAGGCCATCGACCTTTTGGACATGACCGCCGCTCACCTGGCTGCCCAGCACCCAGTGACTGACGCCAAGACCATCGAAAAGCAGATCAAGGAAGAAAAGCAGGCCCAGGAAAAGGCCGCTGAAAAGGAAGACTACGAAGCCGCCCTTGACCACAAGACCAAGGCTGAAAAACTGGAAAAGCAGCTGAGTGAAAACCACGAGGAAAGAAAGACCGTGGCTACCCCGGCTGACGTGGCCGCTGCCGTTGAACGCCTGACCGGGATTCCGGTTTCCAAGATGGGCGCCAGCGATATCGAACGCCTGAAGGGGCTCAGCAGCCGCTTAAAGGGCAAGGTCATCGGCCAGGATGAAGCCGTTGAAGCAGTAGCCAAGGCTATCCGCCGCAACCGGGCCGGCTTTGACGACGGCAACCGGCCAATCGGCTCCTTCCTCTTCGTCGGCCCGACCGGGGTCGGCAAGACGGAACTGGCCAAGCAGCTGGCCTTGGACATGTTTGGCTCTAAGGATGCCATCATCCGCCTGGACATGTCTGAATACTCCGACCGGACAGCCGTTTCCAAGCTGATCGGGACCACGGCCGGCTACGTGGGCTACGATGACAACTCCAACACCTTGACGGAAAAGGTCCGCCGCAACCCTTACTCAATCATCCTTTTGGACGAAATTGAAAAGGCTGACCCGCAGGTCATCACCCTGCTTCTGCAGGTGCTTGACGACGGCCGCTTAACTGACGGGCAAGGCAACACGGTCAACTTCAAGAACACCATCATTATCGCTACCTCTAACGCCGGTTTCGGCAATGAACAGCTGATGGGCGACGCTAAGAAGGACGAAAAGCTGATGGACCGGTTGGCTCCTTACTTCAGACCAGAATTCCTCAACCGCTTCAACGCGGTCATCGAATTCAGCCACCTGACCAAGGAAGACTTGAAGGAAATCGTTAACTTGATGCTGGCTGACGTAAACAAGACTCTGGCCAAGAAGGGCATCAAGGCTGCTGTGCTGCTGGGTATGCTGGTGGCTTCCGTGGTCTACTGGGCCGGTGAGGCCCTGTTCCTGGGCGTCAATCCCTTTGCCTCCCTGGCCACCGCCTCCTTCGCACCGCCCTTCGCCGACATGGCCCAGACCACTCTGTTCAAGTTCAACTTTGCCGGCCTGGTGCAGGTGTTTCTGGAGTATCCGTCCTCGGCCGATATCGGCGGAGTGGTGAACCAGGTCATCTCTGCATTGGGCGGCCAGCCGGTGGACTTTTTGAAAAACCCGGCCATGTTCCGCACCATCCTTGTCATCACGAACATCATCAAAACGGCGGGCTATTCCACCATCGTGTATCTGGCGGCGATCTCGGGCATCGACCCTGCTTTGTACGAAAGCGCCGCCATCGACGGCGCCAACCGTAAGGATATGCTGCTGCACATCACCATTCCGCGCATCCTTCCCAGCGTGATGATCATGCTGATCCTGCAATTGGCGAGCCTGTTCATCTCCAACTTTGACCAGGTATACAACCTGTACAACAACTATGTGCTCAGCACCGGCGACGTGCTTTCCACATATATCTACCGCATCAGCCTGGGCGGCTCCGGCACGAATTTCGAGCTTTCCACAGCCATGAACCTTGTGCTCAATACCATGGGCCTTATCGTGGTGCTGGGTGCGAACAAATTTGTGGAAAAGC
>SFHY01000054.1 GCA_004556255.1 Lactobacillus delbrueckii | reverse complement strand
ATCTACGTTGTCGGCCAGGAACAGGAAGTCTACTTCCAGCAGCTGCGTGCCTGCTTGAAGGAAATGGGCTTTGAATGGGCAGACGACATTGTCCACATCAGCTTCGGTCTGATGAGCATCAACGGCCAGAAGATGTCTACCAGAAAGGGTAACGTCGTTAACCTGGAAGATGTTTTGAACGAATCCGTTGACCTGGCCCGCAAGCAGATTTCTGAAAAGAATGCTGGCCTGAAGAACGCTGACGAAGTTGCCAAGCAAGTCGGCATCGGCGCGGTTGTCTTCCACGACTTGAAGAACTACCGCCGCAACCCGATCGACTTCAACCTGGAAGAAGTTGTTAAGTTTGAAGGTGAAACCGGTCCTTACGTGCAATATGCCCGGGCCCGTGGCGAAAGTCTCTTGAGAAAGAGCGGGATTACCGACTTCTCCGACGCTGACTTGACCAAGATCGGTGCCGAAGAATGGGACCTGGTCTCCTTCATGGGCCGCTACGCCGACACCATTCAAAAGGCCATGGAAACCTACGACCCAAGCGCGATTGCCAAGTACGCCCTGGAACTGGCCAAGCGCTTTAACAAGTACTACGCTCACACCAGAATCTTGGTTGATGACGTTGACGAAGATGTCAAGAAAGCCCGTTTGGCTGTTGTTCAAGCAGTCAGCCACGTCATCAAGTCAGCCCTGGACTTGCTGGACGTCAAGGCACCAGACGAAATGTAGTTTTTCATTTAACATGAATGATATTAAATGCCTTGAATTTGCTTCAAGGCATTTTTTATTGGCTAATGCCAATGTTGTTGGGAATTTTTCCGGAGAATTTATCGAAAAAGGCCGGATAAGTCAAGAAGAATTAAATAACAGCTTTATTGAAATATAAAAGTGCGCTAAAATTAAAGGTATCTAAAACGATTAAATATAAGATTAAGGGGCAATAATTATGAACTACAAAGAAAGAAGACAGCTGATTTACGAACTGATTCAGACCAACAAGATTGAAACCCAGGAACAATTGCTGCTCTTGTTGCAATCCCATGGCGCGAACGCGACCCAGGCTACTATTTCCCGGGACATTCACGCCTTGCACATCAGCAAGGTGCCAGATGATGACGGCCGCAGCTACTACGTCAAGGCGCCATCAGCTGCCGTTAACCGGGAAAGGCAGCTGAAAGACGCGATCCGCGAACGGGTGGCAACTGTAACTGCCGTTCAGTTTACCGTTGTCATTCAAACCAGCATGAAATTGACTTACGCGCCAATTTTGGCAGGATTAATTGACGATATTGACAACGATGACGTGGTCGGCACGATCGCCGGAACTGACACTCTTTTGGTTATCTTGAAGGACGCTGAAGCAGCTGCCAGCTTCGCGGACTGGGCACAAGCCATCGTTAAGGAACGCAAGATCTACTAAGGCGAGCGATAATGGCAAGAATTTCGGTCTATATGACTGGCGGCATAGCTGCCTATAAGGCCGTGAGCGTTGTCCGGGGCCTGCAGAAGGCGGGCCATGAAGTCCGGGTAGCGATGACGGCCAATAGTGAACGTTTTGTTGGCCCGGCAACTCTGGCGGCCTTGACGAAATGGCCGGTTTTAGACGACTTGTTCAGTCCAGGCCGGCAGGCGGAAATCGCCCATATCGACTTGGCTGACTGGAGCCAGCTGGCCCTGGTCGTGCCGGCTGATGCCAATATTTTGGCCAAGCTGGCCCAGGGGATCGGGGATGATGCCGTTTCAACCACCCTTTTGGCCTTGCACTGCCCGCGCTTGATCGTGCCGGCAATGAATAGCCATATGTGGGAAAATCCTGCTGTACAGCGCAATCTCCGCTTGTTAAAGGAGGGCGGCGACCGGATCATGGAACCGGCCGTGGGTAGACTGGCTGAAGGCTATGCCGGCAAGGGCCGGATGCCCGAAGCTGAAGAGATCCTGGCCTGGGTTAATGACCAGCTTGACTTGCCAGCCAAAGGCAAGCGAATCGTCGTCACTGCGGGGGGCAACCTGGAAGCTATTGACCCGGTCCGCTTTATCGGTAACCGGTCAAGCGGCAAGATGGGCTTCCGCTTGGCAGAAGCCGCGGCCAAAAGAGGAGCCGAGGTGGACTTGATTTACGGCAACGTCTCAGTTTCCCTGCCAAGGGATGCCCGGATTCACCTCCATCCCGCCCTGTCGGCCCAGGCCATGCTGGAGAAGCTGAAAGAACTTTTCCCGGCTGCTGATGCCCTGTTGATGGCGGCAGCCGTCAGCGACTGGCGGCCAAAGGAAGCCGCTGACCACAAGCTGAAGAAGCAGGCCGGGCTAGAGGAAATGACCCTGCAGCTGGTCAAGAATCCGGACCTGCTCAAGACAATGGCCCAAAAGAAAAGGCCGGACCAAGTGGTTATCGGCTTTGCGGCTGAAACCAATGACCTTCTGGCCAATGCCAGCCGGAAGCTGGCAGAGAAAGGCGCTGACTTGATCGTGGCCAATGACGTCAGCGGGGATGCCTTTGGCGGCGACGAGGACCAGGTAACGATCCTGGAACAAGGCAAGGAGCTGGACCCTTGGCCGCGGATGAGCAAGCAGGCCGTGGCTGACCGCTTGCTCGAACTGACTTTGGCCAGGTTGGCAGAAAAGAAGAATTAAAAGAAATGAAGTAAGAGGCCTTTTACCTGGTGAAAGACCTTTTATTTTTTTCTGAAACTTTTGCTAAAATGAACCGCTTTCACTATAATAAGGGGTAAGAGATTTACAAAGAAGATTGGGAGACGAATGATGAAGAAAATTGATGCCCACCTGCACCTGGTGCGGGATTTGGCCAGCTACAAGGGCAATGGCCGCAGCAATGCCTTGGGAAATGGCCTGGTTGTCTGGGACAGCGGCTTTAAAACCCGCCTCTTTCCCGCCGGCTGGGGTGAGGACTCTTTCCGAGTAGATGCCGCGGAAAAAGTACTGGCTGACCATGATGTGGCCAAGGCCGTCCTTTTGCAGGGAAGCCTGTACGGCTTTCAGAATTATTACAGCTGGCAGGCAGCCAAGGCCGCCCCGGACCGCTTTGCCCCGGCTTTCTCCGTTGACCCCTTTGCCAGTGAAGCGGAAAAAATCGTCAAGCGCCATGTTGAAGACCTGGGCTTTCGGGCTTTGAAACTGGAAGTCAGCCAGGCCGGCGGCCTTATGGGCTACCATTTGCCTTTTGACTTGGCAGAAGACGACCGCTTGGGCAAAATTTTGGACTATCTTAGTTCTTATCCGGGCTTCGCGGTAGCCGTGGACTACGGCGACAGCAGCCAAGCAAGCCACCAGCCCCGGTCCTTGGCCCGGCTGGCTAAGCGCTATCCAGATTTGGACTTTGTCCTCTGCCATTTGTCCTTTCCAAAGCCTGGCAAGTTGGACTTGCTGGAAAAAGAACTGGCTCTTTTTGCTCCTTTGCCAAATATCAGCTTTGACCTGGCTGCCCTGCAAGACATCGCGGGTGAGCAGACTTATCCTTACCCCTTCTGCCAGGAAGCGGTGGGCCTGGCCAAGGAAATCGTGGGGGCAAAAAGGCTCTTATGGGGCAGCGACGCGCCCTGGTCAGCCACTTTCAATGATTACGGCCAGCTTTATTCCTGGCTGGAAGACGCGGGGATTTTTTCAGAAGCGGAACTGGCTGATATATACTATGGCAACGCGGAAAGAATTTATTTCAAGGCAGACCACGTGGCGGCTTTAAAGGCCAGCCGCGATCCGCTGTTTGAGGGAGATGCTTAAGATGGAAAATGCGAAAGTTTTGGTGGCGGGCCTGGCGGTCAAGCAGCTGCCCGAATTGGAAAAAGTATGTGAAGTGACCTTTGCTCCGGCAGGTGCCGGCAAGGACTGGTACCTGGCTAACCTAGGGGATTTTGATGCCTTGATCACCGGCAAGCTGCCAGTTGACCAGGAGCTTTTGGACGCGGGCAAAAAGCTCAAGATCGTTTCCGCGACCGGGGTTGGCTATGACCATATCGACGTGGACTATGCCAGCAGCCAGGGGATCATCGTCTCCAACTGCCCGGCCAGCGTCATGCAGCCGACGGCAGAAATGGCCTTTACCCTCCTTTTGGCTCTCAGCCGGAAATTGGCCCTCTACAATCAAGAGATGCGGCAAGGGAACTTTTTGGACACGGGCTTGCTCGAAAACCAGGGACAGAGCCCGGTTGGCAAGACTTTGGGGATCTTCGGCATGGGGAGAATCGGCAAGACCCTGGCCAGCTATGCCCGGACCTTCGGGATGAACATTCTCTACCACAACCGCCACCAATTGCCGGAAGATGAAGAGCGGGCCCTGGGAGTCAGCTACGTGCCCTTGGCCGACCTGCTCAGCCAGGCCGACTATGTCAGCTTGAACGCTCCGGCCACGGCGGAAACCTACCACGTGATTGATGAAGCAGCCTTGAGCATGATGCAGCCGACGGCCTTTTTGATCAATACTTCCCGGGGCAGCCTGGTCGATGAAGCGGCGCTTTTGCGGGCCTTAAAGGGCAAGCGGATTGCTGGGGCGGGCCTGGACGTGTTTGAAGAAGAACCGGACTTCAACAAGGAATTCTGCCAGCTGGACAATGTGATTTTGACCCCGCATGCCGGCAGCGCCACCCAGGAGTCCCGGCGCAGCGTCTTGAAAGAAGCCAGCCACAATATTGTCTCCTTCCTGGTCGACGGAGTGCCGGTCAACCGGGTCAACTAAAAGATGCTTTTGCATCTTTTTTTGTTATCATTAAGTATTAGCTACTGTAAAGCGAATTAAAGGGGGCAGAGAGCTTGCTTGATCCACAGCAGGTCTTAAAGAAGTATTTTGGCTATGACAGTTTCCGGCCGGGCCAAAGAGAAATTATTGAAAAAGTTTTCCAGGGAAAAAATGTCCTGGCAGTCATGCCGACCGGGGGCGGGAAGTCGCTTTGCTACCAGATCCCGGCCTTGATGATTCCCGGTACGACTGTGGTGATCTCACCCTTGATCTCATTGATGAAGGACCAAGTCGACAGCCTGCGCGAGTACGGGATACCGGCCGCGGCACTTAACAGCTCCACAGCCCAGGAAGACGTCAATCCCATCTTAAGAGCCTGCTATGAAGGGAAAATTAAGCTGCTCTACGTGACGCCGGAACGGATGGAAATGGACTATTTCCGCTACCAGCTCAACTTTTTGGAGGTCAACCTGGTCGCTATCGATGAAGCCCACTGCATTTCCCAGTGGGGGCATGACTTCCGGCCGGCCTACCGGAAGCTGAAGGACGGGATTAATGCCCTCCATACCCATCCCAATGTTCTGGCCCTCACAGCTACGGCCACTAAGGCGGTCAGAGAGGACATCGGCCAGCAGTTGGACATTTCCGAGGAGAATTTCGTCATCACTAGTTTTGAAAGAAAAAATCTCCACTTCAAGCTGGTCAACACGCCGAAAAACAGCCGGGCCTATATCGTCAACTACTTGAAGCAGCACCGGGGTGAGGCGGGCATTATTTATTCCAACACCCGGAAAAAGGTGGAGGGCCTGACCGAATTTTTGCGCCGGGAGGGCTTTAACGTTGCCGCCTACCATGCCGGGATGTCCAATGAGCAGCGGGCCCAGGTCCAAGACGACTTCCAGTATGACCGGATTCCCTTGATCGTGGCTACGAATGCTTTTGGCATGGGGATCGACAAGAGCAATGTCCGCTTTGTCCTGCACGCAAACAGCGCCAAAAACCTGGAGGCCTATTACCAGGAAGCCGGCCGGGCGGGCCGGGACGGGCTGGAGAGTGAGGCCGTGATGCTTTTTCACCCCAGTGATCTTCGCCAGTTCCGCTGGTTTATCGACAATTCTGAAGCTGATGAGTCCTACCGGCAGGTCCAGTACCAAAAGCTGCAGACGATCAGCGACTATGCCAATACAGACGAGTGCCTGCAGCAATTTATCGTCCGCTACTTTGGCCAGGACTGCCCGCCCTGCGGCAAGTGCAGCAACTGCTTAAACAGCGGCGATTTCCAGGACGTGACGGCCGAAGCCCAGGCGATTATCGGCATGGTCTATGACTTAGACGGCCGCTATGGCAAAAAAATCGTTGCCCAGGCCGTGACTGGGTCCAAAGTCAAGAAGATCAGTGAGATCGGGGCTGATGAGTGCGTCCACTACGGCCTGCTCAAGGGAAAAAAGCAGGCTGATGTAAGCAGCCTGGTCGACTACTTGGTTTCAAAGGGCTACCTGCAGCTGGTGGGGGACCGCTATCCCTTGGTCCATGTAACCAACCGGGGCTGGGATGTTTTGGACGGCAAGGCCAGAGTCAAAAGGCGCCAGGAAGTCAAAAGCGAGCAGCTTGCTGAAACAGGCGGTGACCAGGTCCTCTTTGAAGAGCTCAGAAAGGCCCGCCGGGCCCTGGCCCAAAAGCGGGGAGTGCCGCCATTTGTTATCTTTTCCGACTTGTCTTTGCGGGATATGGCAGCCAGGAAGCCGCAAACTCCGGAAGAGCTGCTCCAGTGCAGCGGGGTTGGGGATGCCAAACTGGCCAACTATGGAAAGGCCATGCTGGCCGTAATCAAAAAATATGGATAAAAAACCTTCAGAAGGAAATCTTCTGAAGGTTTTAAACGTTATTACTGCTTTATTTTTAGAAAAGCTTGGCCTTTTCGCACAGGTCGTCAAAGCGTTCCCAGAACTTGTCGTAGTTAGCGGAAGTAACCAGGGTCATTGGCCGGCCATTTTCAGTTTCAAAGAAGCGAGCAGCCCGGTCGCCGTCAGTGTAGACGTCAGACTTGGTATCACGGGTCGTGGCGATTTCCGGGTAAAGGGCGCTCATGGTGGTCAAAACGTCCCAGAGGTAGTAAGTTGAGTCGACTTCAAAGGAGTTAACCAGGGCGTAGACATAGCCCAGGAATTCAAAGGCCGGGTACTTGCGGTTGGACGCAAAGTGCTGGCGCATTTCATCAGTTAAAGGCAGTTCTTCGGTTGATTCCAGGCCGACCTGCTGGATCTTGATCTTGGAGTCCCAGACCGTCTTGCAGGCTTCCGGGTCCCACCAGGCATTCCATTCCTGGGTCCCGTCAGCGCATGGGGCATAAACGTTACCGTGGGCGTTCAAAGACCCGCCCATCCAGTAAAGTTCTTCGATCTTGTCCTGGATGCTTGGGTCAATTTCCAGGGCCCGGGCCAAGTCAGTAAGCGGACCGGTAAAGATCAGGGTAACCGGGCCGTCAGCAGCATGGATCTTGTCGATCATGTCCAGGTGGGCCGGCTTTGCGGCAACTGGCGTTTCAACCGTGCCTTTTTCATTCAAGATCGGGAAGTGGTCCACGGAAAAAGCTGACACTCTCCAGGCTTCCGGGAACTGGTGGACTGCCCGGGAGTCGGACTTGGCCACTTCCAGCTTGTCGCCGCGCTGGTTGAAGCGGTCGATCAGCTTCCGGGAAGCGGAAACGCCTGGTTCAACGTAGCCGTCGGCGTCGGTTACCCCGACCCCGATCAGCTTGATGTCTGGTGCCAAAAGCATGAGCAAAAGTGAAGTAAAGTCATCCATGTTGCTGTCATGGTTCAAGTAGAAGTTCTTCATAAAATCTTACCTTCCTAAATCCTATAGTCTTAACAATATTATTATACGTGATGCAGGGACAAAAGGCAGCTATTTACCGAGAAAAAAGTTTGTTTTGGACTAAAAGTCGAACAAGACTGGCTTAAAAAAGGATCATTGTTAAAAAGAACCTTGTTTTGTCCCAGTTTGGTCACGGAAATTCATTAAAATATTTTTGCGATTATAGGCGGATCGGTGTTAGAATAATACTTTTCGTGATAAAATCGTACGGTAAATGAATCGCGGGGAGGCAGACATGGCGAGTCAATTGATTGAAAACAAATTGAAATTGCTGCCAGAAAAGGCCGGCTGTTATCTGATGAAGGACGTCAACGGCAAGGTCATCTTTGTTGGCAAGTCCAAAAACTTGAAAAACCGGGTCCGGTCCTACTTCAAGAGCAG
>SFHY01000053.1 GCA_004556255.1 Lactobacillus delbrueckii | reverse complement strand
AAGAGAGCTGGTGCAGGCGGTTGGTCAGGTAGCCGATTTCAATGTATTCGTCGCTGATCAAAGGCCGGGCGATGATGTCGTCCCCGTTTAAGTCAGCGTTGATGATCCCTGAAGAGATGGTATAGCCGTTTAAGCCGATTGCCAGGTTAAACAGGGTGGCCCGGTCACTGACAATGATGGATTTTGGTGAGTGCTGGTCAGCCAGGGTTTCTTCCCAGTAATAGAAGGAATTGTGCTGGCCTTGATCGTAGCTGAGCTTGGGGTAGGGCAAGAGGTCGGCTAAAGAGATAGATTTTTTACCGGCCAGGGGATGATTTCTGTATAAAAAGACGTGGGGGCGGGCCTTAAAGAGGGGAGTAAAGCTGAGTTCCTTTTCCTGGAAGCTGTTTTCCATGACCTGGCGGTTGTAGCGGCTGAGGTAGACGATGCCGATCTCGCTGTGGAGGTTGGCCACGTCTTCAATGACTTCATAGGTCCGCATCTCTTTGAGGCTGGCTTGGTAGTCGCTCTGGCCGATTTCTTTTACCAGCTGGACGAAGGCGTCAACGGCGAAAGCATAGTGCTGGGCCGCCACGGAAAAAATCTTCGGCGCGCTGGCCTGGTCGCCGTAGCGGCGCTCAAGCAACTGGACCTGGTCCAGGATCTGCTGGGCGTATTGCATGAATTCCCGGCCATCTTCGGTCAAGCTAACCCCTTTTTTGCCCCGGATCAGGATGGTGATCCCCATTTCTTTCTCCAGCTGCTTGATGGCGCTGGACAGGGTGGGCTGGGCGATGAAAAGTTCTTTGGCTGCCTCGGTCATGTTGCCGAGGGAGACGACTTTTTGCAGATAGAGCAGTTGCTGGATGCGCATGCTTGAACCTCCATAGTTTAAATCTATCGATACACGATAAAAATAGCTATTTTCAATCATAACGAGATCTGGCTATAATAACAAGCATTAAGAGTAAATTAAAAATACGATTTAAAAACTTCGGAGGTAATTCAGATGTCATTTCCACGTTACGATATTGTCGGCAGTTTCTTGCGTCCAGCAGCATTAAAGGAAGCCCGGGAAAAATTTGCCCGCGGCGAAATCAGCCAGGCCGAGCTTACGGCCGTAGAAGATCAGGAAATCAAGGACCTGGTGCAAAAAGAAGTCGCTGCCGGCTTAAAGGTGGTTTCTGATGGGGAATTCCGCCGCAGCTATTGGCACTTGGATACTTTCTGGGGCTTTGGCGGGGTAGAACATGTGCGGGCTGATCATGGCTACTTCTTCCATGATGAAGAAACCCGCCCAGACGCGGCCAAGTTGGTTGGAAAATTGACTTATGAAGCAGGTCACCCGGACGTGGCAGCTTTCGACTTCCTCAAGCCTTTGGCGGATGCAGCTGGCGTTGAAGCCCGCCAGAGTATCCCTGCCCCGGCTCAGCTCTACTGTGAACTGATTTGCCGCAACGATGAATTGATCGCGGCTACTGATGCCGTTTACCCAGACCGGGCAGAACTGGCTAAGGACGTTTCCAAGGTCTACCGGGAATTGATCTTGGACTTGTACAAGCACGGTGCCCGCGACATCAAGCTGGACGACTGTACTTGGGGCGTCTTGGTCAACGACAGCTTCTGGCATGCTTTTGACGAAGGCCACCTCAAGCGTGAAGAAATCCTGCAGCTTTACAAGGAAATCAATGAAAATGCCTTGGTTGACCTGCCAGAAGACTTGCGGATCACGACCCACATCTGCCGGGGCAACTACGACTCAACTTGGGCTTCAGAAGGCGGCTACGGCCCAGCAGCTCCTTACGTCTTCAAGGAAAAAGGGGTGGAAGCCTTCTACCTGGAATTTGACGACGACCGGTCAGGCGACTTCGCTCCTTTAGCTGAAGTGCCAGCTGACAAGGTAGTTGTTTTGGGCCTGGTAACCAGCAAAAAGCCGGAATTGGAAGACCCGGAAGCTTTGAAGGCCCGGATCAAGGAAGCCGGCCAGTACCACCCATTGGCTACTACGGCTCTCAGCACCCAATGCGGCTTTGCCTCAACTGAAGAAGGCAACCACTTGACCGACGAAGAACAATGGGCCAAGATCAAGCTGGTCATCGACACGGCTAAGGAAGTTTGGCCAGACGCTGAATAATCAATAGGGATGCCTCCTTACGCGGGGGCATCTTTTTGATATTTCCTTTATGCGTATGCTATGGTATTATTTTCTTGGATTCGTATATGTAAATTTCAATTTTTGCTGGAGGAAAAATTAGAATGAGAGCGAGAAAAAGTATTTTAGCAATTTCGTTGAACATGTTGCTGATCGTAGCTGCCTGCTTGCTGATTGACAAATTAGCCCACAGACAGAGCACTTTTTGGGGGATTCTTCCTTTCCTGGCCTTCTACGGGGGCTATGAGTTCCAAATAAGCGAATCCGTGCCAAAGAAGGTCCACACAATTGTTAACGTGGTCTTGGGAGTGGCCGCTTTAGCTATCGTCTGCGTGCTCATATATATCAGCTTTCATAACTAAACAAACAAGATTAGATGCCTCCTTACGCGGGGGCATCTTTTTGATATTTGGAAAAAATGTCACAAGTCTGATAATTTTCTCAAAAAGTCAGCCGAAGCGCTTTCGCAAAGCTGAATTCTTCTTTATAATAGGACTAGCAAAAAGAGAACATTGAAGAAATGAGGCAATTACTTTGAAGAAATATGCATTTGGTGTTGACATCGGTGGTACCACTGTAAAAATTGGTTTGTTTGAAACCAACGGTGAATTGTCCCAAAAGTGGGAAATCCCAACTAGAAAAGAAGGCAACGGGGCAAAGATCCTGCCTGACATCGCTGCTTCTCTGAATGACAAGCTGAAGGAACTGGACATTCCTAAGGAAGAAGTAGCCGGGATCGGCATCGACGTGCCAGGTCCAATCCTGGACGACGAAATCGTCAACCGCTGCGTCAACCTGGGCTGGGGCGTCTTCAACGTGGCTGAAAAGGTCCGCAAGCTGACTGGCCTGGACGAAGTCAAGGTGGCCAACGACGCCAACGCGGCTGCTTTGGGTGAAATGTGGCAAGGTGGTGGTGAAAGCCACCAAAACGTTGTCATGGTTACCCTGGGTACCGGTGTCGGCGGCGGGATCATCTCTGAAGGCAAGATCGTCGCTGGGGCCTTTGGGGCTGCCGGGGAAATCGGCCACATGCTGGTCAACAAGGATGAAACCCAGCTCTGCGGCTGCGGCAAGAAGGGGCACCTGGAACAATACGCTTCCGCTACTGGCATTGCCCGCAAGGCCAAGGAACTTCTGGCTGAAAGCAGCGAAGAATCAAGCTTGCGCGGGGTAGACCAGCTTGACGCCAAGGCAGTCTTTGACGCGGCTAAGGAAGGTGACAAGCTGGCTTTGGAAATCGTGGACTTTGTTGGTGAAACTTTGGGCACAGCCCTGGCTTCCATCTCCTGTGTCTTTGACCCAGAAGTCTACGTTATCGGCGGCGGGGTCTCCAAGGCTGGCCAAATCTTGATTGACACGGTGCAAAAGCACTTCGTTGACGCGGCCTTCCACGCTTCTGAAGGGACTGAATTCGCCCTGGCCCAATTGGGCAACGATGCCGGCATGTACGGCGCCGTTAAGATGGTCCTGTAATTTTGAATGTAGAAAAAGCACCAGGCTTAAAAAGTCTGGTGCTTCTTTTGTTTATTCTAAAGAGTCCAGGGTTGCCTTCATTGTCGCGGCTGAGGCCTGCATCTTGGCCAATTCGCTGTCATTTAACGGCAGTTCCAGCACGTGGCTGATCCCTTGTCCGTTGATGATGGCCAGGGTGCCCAGGTAGATCTCATCCTTGATCCCGTATTCCCCGTGCAATGGCACGGAAAGCGGCAGGGCCAGGTCGTTGTTTTCCAAAATAGCGGCCACGATCTTGGCCAGCATCATGGCTACGCCATAGTAGGTCGCGCCCTTTTTGCCGATGATCTCGCCGCCTTTTTCCCGGACGTGGGCTTCAATCTTATCCAAGGCTTCTTCAGTCATGCCCGGATAGTCAAGCAAAGGCTTGCCGTTGACCACGGCGCTTGAGAAGTTCTCAAAGCTGCTGTCGCCATGTTCGCCCAGAACCCAGGCGTTGACTGACTCAATTGGCACTTGCAGCCGCTTGGCCAGCTCCACCCGCAAACGGGCTGAGTCCAGGGAAGTCCCGGTCCCGATGACCCGCTTCTTTGGGAAGCCGGACAGCTTCTGGGTCAAAGTGGTCAAAATGTCGACCGGGTTGGCGGAAACGACGAAGATGCCGCTGAAGCCGGAAGCTACGACTGGATCAACGATGCTCCGCAAGATGGCTTCATTCTTCTTGATCAAGTCAAGCCGGCTTTCACCCGGCTTGCGGGGCACGCCGGCCGTGATAACTACCACGTCAGCATCAGCCGCGTCGCTGTAGTCACCGGCTCTGAGCTTGGTCTGGCCCGTAAAGTAGGTCAGGTCTTCCAGGTCCAGGCAGTCGCCCGCGGCCCGGTCTTTATTCAAGTCGCAGATGACCAGTTCGTCCACCCGCGTCGTTTGCAATAAATCGTTGGCAAAGTTGGAGCCGACAGCACCATCGCCAACCAGCAGTACTTTTCTACTCATTATTTAATCCTCCCTCAGGGAAATTCGTTAACCTTATTATAACTGAATCGGGTCAAAAATTTCCCGGGAAATAAAAAACGCGGCCCAGAGGACTGCGTTTCTTAGAAATGTGATGTGATGTGATAAAACTTAAGCTTGCTACGACAAAGTAGTTTGCTTGGCGGCGCCTGTTAGTGATAGGAGTAGAGGTGCCGCATGTGATGAGTAAGGAAAAAATAAGTTTGTCTGTCTGTAAGAGACAGGAACCGAAAAATGTTGAAATACATATCTGAGTTCAGAGCCGGCCCTTGCCTATAAAAAACAAGTAACATAATAGAAAAGCAAAAGCATGGCAACTGGGCCGCTCATGAACCTGTTAAGAGCTACACCAACCGGTGGCATGCTCGGATCGCCACCCGTCAGTAGTACCGAAAATTATAACGACTGAAGGAGAAAAAATGAGAAAAATAACTAGCCGCATAACTTTCGAAGAATATGGTACTACGGTTTATGTCAATAATCAAAAAAATAGCTCACTTTTTTGATTATTAAAAAACATGTCTTTTTGTAAGCGGTTGGATGAAAAAGAAAAGTACAAATAATAAAGCTTGTGACATGGTCAACTTTTATGAATGGTAGGTACCAAAAGAAAAACGGCTCCAGCAGAGCTGAAGCCGTGACATGGTAAATATTCTAATTCTAGTTTGTTAGTTTGCTTGTTTTCTTACTTTTATCTTTCTTGCCTTAAGCGGCCCGCTTCTTGGCCTGGATTTCTCTAAGGCCTGGCAGGCTGATCATGACCAGGAAGCTGAGGATGTAGAGGGCGGACAAGAAGCCCATAACCACGTACAGGTTGTAGTGGTCCATCAAGGCGCCGATGATGACGGAAGAGAAGCCCCCGATGGCCCGGCCGGTGTTCATGATCAAGTTGTTGGCCGTGGACCGGATTTCAGTCGGGTAGAGCTGGCTGATTACCGCCCCGTAGCCACCGAACATCCCGTTGGAGAAGAAGCCGGTCAAGGCTCCGGCCAAAAGCATGGCCCAGTAGCTGGTCACGTTGACGATGGCAAAGACCACGACCGCGCTGCCCAAAAGGAAGATGCCGAAGGCCCAGCGGGGACCGCTCTTGTCCATGATCGTCCCGAAGACCATCATCCCAATGCTCATCCCGACGATAGTGGCGATCATCCAGTAAGAAGAGCCGGAAACTGACAGGCCCTGCTTCTTCTGCACGATTGACGGCAGCCAGTTCATCAAGCCAAAGTAGCCGGCGATCTGCACGATCGTCATCAGCATCAGGCCCAGGGTCTGCAAAGCCAGGCGGGGCGTCTCAAACAAGCGGCCGAAGGAGATCTTTTCACTCGTTTCTTCCGCCTTCTTGTGAGCGGCCAAAAATTCGTCGCTTTCCTTGACGTGGCGGCGGACAAAGTAGGTCAAGACAACCGGCACGACCCCAAAGAGGAAGAGAGTGTTCCAGCCGTAAGCCGGAATGATCCAGGCGGCCAGAAGAGCGGCCACGATAGAGCCGATTTGGCCGCCCACGGCCGCCACCGAACTGGCCCGGCCAATTTGATTAGCCTGGAAGTTTTCCGCGATCAAGGCAATCCCGACCCCGTATTCACCACCGGCCCCGATCCCGGCTAAGAAGCGGAGAGCGTAAAGGGCGGTGATGTTGTGGGCAAAGTAGGTTAAGCCAGTCGCGATGGCAAAAAGAAAGATCGTATAGCTGAAAGTCTTGACCCGGCCGATACGATCTCCTAGCAGCCCAAAGAGCGCGCCACCGAAGAACATTCCGAGGTTGGTAAAGGTTCCGATCCAGCCGCCGGCCGCGGAGCTGATGTGCATCTGCGCGATGATTTCCGACAGGGAGAAAGACAGGAACATGACGTCCATGTTTTCCAGCAGGAAGCCGGAAGACATGGAGGCCAAAACCCACTTTTGGTTAGTGGACATTGAGCTGGTATTATCCATTATTAACTTGTACCTCCAAAATTAATGCTCACGGACATTACTTATTTTGTATCGGTACCAATTATTTGCGTTTTCCTTAAGATTGTCAAGGGCTCTTGCAAAACAATCGTTATTTAATTACTCAGTCCGGTCGCTGATGGCCTTTGGCAGGGCAATATTGTGGTGGAGACTATGCCAAAGACGGCGGTCAGCTAAGGCAATCATTGGCCCGTTGACCAGGAGGCAAAGCAAAGTGCCAATATTAACGGCATAGACTTTGCCCGTTGCCAGCCAGCAGATGCCGGTGAGCAAAAGGGGAACGCTGAAGTTGATCAGCTGGGCCCGGACCACCTTGTTCTTGCAGTACATGAAGCGGAGGATGTTGGTCGTGTCGTCATTCGGGTGCATGATCAAATTTGCCCTTTGGTAAAAGGAAATGGAGCAGCCCAGGGTCATGATGCCCAAAAGCCCGGCTACCAGCCGCCAAGGCAAAGGCAGGTCCGGCAGGCCGAGGGCGGAAAAGAGGCTGGTGAACAAATTAATAAAGTAGCTGAAGCAGGCGATAAAGACGACCTCGCCCAGGAAACGGGGCAGGTCGAAGCGCCGCATAAGCAGCTGGTTGATGACGGCTACCAAAAAGCCGGTCAAAAACATGGCCAGGGCAATGCTAGTGTGGAAAATATGGGCCAGGTTGACCTCCGACGCCCCCCAGGGAGCCGTGCCGATATTGCTGGAAATGGTGATCCCGTTGCCAAAAGCATTCAAGACCAGGCCAAAGGTCAAGGCCGCCAGCCGGCGGGGAAGGGGGTCAAAACCTTCTTCCGCTTTGGGCTTAAAGGAAGACAAAAGAGGGTGAGGTGAGAAATGAGATTTGCTGATATCCAAAAGATGCCTCGCGAAAAAATACATGTTGTTTGAGTATCATAATTTTACTCTATTGATTACTAAGGTTCCAATAGACTTTATCTAATTATAACCTGCCTGGCTTGAATTGATTTTTGATAGGGCAAATCTATCAATAAAAATACAATGTCTATTATAAAATGTAAGCGATTTACTGTATACTGAAATTAAGTGAGAAAAATAACAAAAGGAGTGAAAGCAATGTCAGCTAAGAAGCACCGGTATGCCGCCACGGCTTCTACCGTTTACTTTTCATACTTTATGATGGGGATCGGGATGTCCCTTCTGGCCCAGTTCAAGCCCCAGTTTGCCAGCCTCTGGCACTCTTCAATTTCCGGAGTTCTGAGCGTGGTCAGCGCGGTTGGGATTGGGGGGATCGTCTCCATCTTGATTACCGGTCCGATTTCAGACCACTTTGGCCGCCGGGCCTCAGCCGTCATCGGCCACTTATTGTGGGCTATCTACTATATCGGCCTGCTTTACGCCCCGAATTTTGCGGTTGCCTACATTATCGGGATCCTGGGCGGGATCGCCAATTCCTTCTTGAACGCGTCCAACTTCCCGGCCTTGATGGAAATTTTGGTTCAGTATAAAAACTTGTGTAAACGGCTGTGAGATTTAGGATGCCTTTCGGGATATTTCCATTAATCGCAGAAAGAAGTATTCATCATCTGG
>SFHY01000052.1 GCA_004556255.1 Lactobacillus delbrueckii | reverse complement strand
ATATCCTTTTGCTCCACGCACTTGGCAAAAAGAAGGCGGAGCTGACGGAGGCCATCAGCCTTGTCCTTGACTCCAATCTGGCAGACTAATTCACTGGCCAGCAGGTAGACATAGGCAGCCGGAGCTGGCTTATACTTGCCCTGCCGGAACTTGGTCCGCCAGGAAAAATAAGACCGCAACTGGTCAACGGTCAGATCATGGTAGACTGGCCGCTGCTTCTTAATTGGGACCATTTGGGTAAAGTCATCTTCATAATCAGCCATCAGCATCCCCTGCCGGTAAAAATTGCTCTCCCGCCGGGGTACTACCAGATAGTCGTAAGCCTCCTGCATCTGCTTAATCCCTTCCGGGATCACAGGCTTGCCCTTTTCAGCCAGCAGGCGGTCAAAGTCGCTGTCTTTGAAAAAGGCTGGCCGCTTAGGAATTACTTCTTCTTGGAAGTCTTCTCCCTCATCATCCAGCAGGTAGATTTCATGCTCCTGGCTATCTTCTGCCGTATTTTTTACAACTTCCAAGGGCCGGGAGCTCTGGTAGGCAGAATCCAGGGTCTTGTAAAAGAAGCGGTCGTTTAAAGCAGGATTTGCTAAATCAACACTGATCCAGGCCGGGGCCTGCATAAAAACCGCTGGTCCAAAAGCAGGCTGGGCAGCCAAAAACTTAGCCAGTGACCCGCATTTCAGTTCAACCGTTTCGCGGCCGTCCTTCTTAAGGAGCAGGGCAAAGCTTTCATTTGCTCCTGGGACAGTAACGGCGGCTAGGGTTTGCCCGGCCAGGTCGACATAGCTGGCCTCAATACCATATTTGCTTTGAATGTAGTCGGCTACTTCCGCCAAGCGCATGCCTGCCCCTCCTTGCTGTTTTTATCATAATTATAGCACGATTTTTCGAACGTTAGTTCCAAAACACGTGAAAATAAAATCTTCCCGAAGGGGAAGATTTAAAGTAAGCACAATTTAATTATCGTGGATTTACAAGCTATTTACAGGCTATCTCTATTTTTCCAGGGCCGCTGCTTGGTCAGCGGAAATTTCTACCTTCCGGTTCAAAGCCGGGCTGGCAATCTGCTTGCCGCTGGCCGTTTGCTGCTTGAGGTAGCTGATGAAGGTTTCCGTGTCAGTCCCGGTCAAGATGCCGACCTTCTTTCCAGCAGTAAACTGGCTAAAGTGGTCACCGCCGCCAGCGATAAATTCGTTGGCGACAACCCGGTAAGTCTTGGTCAAGGAGAGTTCAGTCTTCTCGCCCTCGCCAACATAAACCTTGACGATCTTGACCTTGCCGGCCGCGTCCTTGGTGTAGACATAGTGCAGACCGCTGACCAGGAGGTAGTACTGGCCATCCAGCTGATATTGCTGGTTAAGGGCAGCTAAAATCTGCTTCCCGGTCATGGTCAGAACCTGCAGGCTGTTGCCAAAAGGCTGAACGGCCATGGCCGCCCCGTAAGTAATTGACTTATCACTGCCCACAGCCAGGCCGGACCGGACCCCGCCCCCGTTAGTCATGGCAAAGTCAGCCTTGAAGCCCTGCCGGTTGGCTTCTGACAATTGCGCGTCAACGACTAAGTCGCCAACCGCGTTTTCATTGGAAGTATTGTTGTTTTCCCGGCCAGTGATTGTTTCCGCCTTTTGGGCCGTAGCAATCTTTTGCTTGGTGATGGCTGAAACCCGCTTGTCAGCGTCAGCCACAATCTTGGCAACTGTCTTGTTATCCTTGGTCTTCGGGTCATCAGTAGCTGACAGGACTGGGTAGACATGAGAAACCAGGCTACCCTTGACGAAATCCTTGGTCTTGGGACTGATGTAGCCGATTGAGTCAGTGTAGGCCTGGCCGTACTTCAAAGCTTGAATCAGCCGGGTCTTGCCGACCTTGGCGTTGGCGTACTGGTGAGAGTGGCCGGCGATCATCAAGTCAACAGTGTTTTTTGGATCGATCTTGTTCAGCTTCTTTAAGATCTTCACGCTGTCACCGCTGGTGGTCAGCTTGCCCTTACTGTCCGCCGCCGTTTCAACCCCCTTGTGGGCCAAAACAACGATAGCCTTAACGCCCTTCTTGCGCAGAACCTTTTCATACTTGGCAATGGTCTTGGCTTCATCCAGGTACTTGAAGGCAGAGTAGTTTTTCTTAGTCGTCAAAGTTGGCATTTCCGTGGTCAAAACGCCGATAAAGCCGACCTTGGCCTTCTTCTTGCCCGCTTTTACGGTCTTGATGGTATAAGGCTTCCAGCCATATGGTACCTTACCGGTGGACTTTCTGACAACGTTGGCTACGATTAGCTTGATGCCTGACTTTTGGTGGGGATAGGCCATTTCAGCGGAATTGTATTTCTTAGTTGGCTTTTTGCCTAAAAGAATCCGGTTGAATTCACCCAAGCCCTCGTCAAATTCATGGTTGCCCAAAGTGCCGATGGTAAACTTCATGGCCTTTAAGGCGTGCATGGTTGGTTCATCTTGCAAAAGAGAAGAATTGGCCGGGGATGCCCCCACCATGTCCCCTGACTCAACTCTGAAGGTCGTACCTTGCTTGTTTTTCTTCTTAAAATCCTTTTGGGCCTGGTTCAAGTAAGCGGCCAGCCGGGCTACCGTACCGGCATTGCTGTAGCTCTTTTGCCCCAAGGTCGCCGTACCAGTCGTCGACAGGTTGCCGTGCAAGTCGTTAATGCTCAAAAACTGCACCGGAATATCCTTGCTGTACTTCTTGGGATTCTTCCAGTCCTTGCTTTGGGCCGGCTTGCTGGCGGTATCAGCCTTGCTGGTAACTTCTAATTTGCTGGCGCTAGCCTGGCCCGGTGCTAAAACGGCCGCGGCCAAAAGCAGAGCCGCAAGTTCTTTCTTGATGGATCTAGCCATGTTTTCCTCCGTGAATTACTCAATATTAAACAACAGCATACTGCTAGTATAGCGTAAAATACAGCTAGTTAACAGAGAAAGTTCGGCTGTAAAGGACAAACAATTGCTTTTTCCCAATATACTAAGTATAAATTTTGGTAAAAAGCGGATTATTTTTAAGGTAAAAGCTATAATTAGTCAGAAAAAGTGTTTTGCTTTTTAGGTTTTTTGGCAAAAATAAAACTGCCTTGCAAAATGCAAAGCAGTTTCAGATTCGTTGTCAGAATTAACGACGACGTTCTGCGATACGAGCAGCCTTACCGCTACGAGTCCGCAGGTAGTAAAGCTTAGCACGACGTACGCGGCCGTGACGGGTAACTTCAACCTTGGCAACACGTGGAGTGTTAACTGGGAAAGTCCGTTCAACGCCAACGCCGGAAGCGATCTTACGAACAGTGTAAGTAGCACCGATGCCAGCGCCCTTCTTCTTGATTACGACACCTTCGAAGATCTGGATACGTTCGTGAGTACCTTCAACAACACGTACGTGAACACGAACAGTGTCCCCGGCACGGAATTCAGGCATGTCGTCACGAAGTTGTTCTTTAGTCAATTCTTGAATTAATGGATCCATTATTGTTTCTCCTTCTACGGCATTCATCAACCTCTCTGGGCCAGCGGAACACCCCTAATCTTTATTGGCAAAATACCACGTCTAATAGAATACCATCTTTGGCCAGGCAAAGCAAGCTTCTTTAGTCCAAAATCTTGAGCAAGTCTTCCTTTTGCAGGCTGGCGCTGGAAACCGACTCTGCTGTCAAGATACCTTGCGCCAGCTGGCTCTTGGCTTCCTGCAAGTCCAAAATAGCTTCTTCAACCGTGTCCTTGGCAATCAGCTTGTAGACCGTTACCTTCTTTTCCTGGCCGATCCGGTGGGCCCGGTCAGTTGCCTGGTTCTGGGTCGCCACGTTCCACCATGGATCATAGTGAATGACGGTATCCGCCCCGGTCAAGTTAAGGCCAGTCCCCCCGGCCTTAAGGGAAATCAAGAAGACCTTAGCCGGACTGTCTGCTTTATTGAATCTGTTGACCAAATTCAGCCGGACAGCCTTTGGCGTCTGCCCGTCAATCCGGCTATAGCCGATTTCTTCAGCTTCAAAGCTTTCTTCCAGCAGGTCCAGCATGCTGGTAAACTGGGAGAAAAGCAGGACCTTGTGGCCCCCGTCAATCGCACTCTTGATCAAATCCACGCAGGCCAGGCGCTTTTCAGATTCGCCCTTATAGTCTTCATAAAGCAGGCCCGGGTCGCAGCAGATTTCCCTGATCCTGGTCAATGCCGCCAGAATCTCAATCTGCTCGCGCTTGATACCTTCATCGTCCTCAGCCATGATTTTCGTCTTTAGGCGGGCAATTTCAGCGTCATAGAGCTTTCTTTGCTCCTTGCCCATGCCGACATAGCGGACTTCCTCTAGCTTGTCCGGCAGGTCCTTGAGGACGTCTTTTTTCAAGCGGCGGAGGATAAAGGGGCCGACCATCTGACTGAGCCGGGCCAGGCAGTCCTGGTCGTCTTCCTTAACGATCGGGCTTTCAAAATTCTTCTTGAATTCCCGGTAACTCTTTAAAAAGCCCGGCATGACGAAGTTAAAAATACTCCACAGCTCACTTAAGCGGTTTTCAATCGGCGTCCCGGTCAAGGCAAAGCGGTGTTTGGCCTTAACCACGGAAACCGCCTTAGCCGCGGCTGTCCGCGGATTTTTGATCATCTGCGCCTCATCGATTACTTCATAGGCAAAAGTATGCGGGGCGTAGTTGGCGATATCGCGCTTAAGCAGGTCATAAGAAGTAATCACAACGTCAATATCCGTCAAGTCTGCCAATTGCCCGCTTCGTTCTTTCTTAGAGCCTAACAAAACCAGGGTCTTCATTTCCGGGGAAAACTTTTTAAACTCAGCTTCCCAGTTAAGAACGAGAGAGGCCGGAGCCACGATCAAGCTTGGCTGGTCCTTTTGACTGGCCAGGAGGCTGATCACCTGCAAGGTCTTGCCCAGACCCATTTCATCCGCCAGAATCCCGCCAAAGCCATGCTGGGCCAACCGGTTCATCCAGGCAGTTCCGGTCTTTTGATAAGGCCGGAGGATCTTCTCCAGGCTGGCTGGCAGTTTTAGCGGCGCTTCTTTTTGGTCAAAATCAGCAATCAACTGCTGGAAGTGGTCGTCGCGCTCAATTTCGCCCATCTCCTGCTCTTTTAAGAGCTGATCGACGTAAAGGGCCCGGTAGGCCGGCATTTCCAGCTGTTCTTTGCCAAAATCCTTAGCGGTTAAATCTAAGTTTTTAGCCAAAAGGGCCAGCTTTTCCAAGTCCTGGCTGTCTGGACTAAGGAAGCTGCCGTTTTTCAAGCGGATGTACTTCTTCCGGTCCTTATACTGGCTCAAAACTTCCGCCAATTCTTCCGGACTTAAGTCGCTTTTCAGGTCCAGGCGCAAAAGGCCGTCACTTAAGGAAAGGCCAAAAGCCAGATTCAGCTTGTCTTTAAGCTTGAGCTTTTTAAAGGCTGGAGTAACTTCAACTTCATCAAAGGCGGCAAGCAATTTCGGCATCCCTTCCAAAAGCTGGTATACCGCATCGTCATCCCCCTTGTCCAAGCGGCAGTCGCCGTCTTCCAGGTCAAAATATTTCTCCAGCAGGTCAGCCAGCTTCTTTTCCTTGTACCAGTCCCGCTTAACTGCCCGCTCCCCGCTTTCGCCCAAGCGAAGCGATTTGCCCTGGTAAAAGACCCGGGTCTGGCCAACTACATCATCGCCCTCAACATCCAGACGCAGCTGGCTCTTTTCCAGGCCTCCCGCTTCTTCTAAAAGCTGCTGGGCAGCCGGGCTAATGGTCAAGTTGCTGTATTTTTGCAAAAGTGGCAGGACAGTGGCCTTGAATTGGCTCAGCTGGTTTATGTCAAAGGACACGTCAATGTTTTCTTTATTGCCAAAAAGGGCGTACAGCATATTGCCGAGCTTGCCGGCGATAAAAGCCTCATCTGTCAGCTGGTAGCTGGCCCGGATGCCCCGGAGTACCGGCGGGCAATTCCCAGTAATGCTGATCCCCCGGCTCCCGTATACGTCGATCTCAAGCTCAGCTTTCTCCAGTTCGCCCCGCTTGGCAGGAACGACCTGCTTATTGTCCAAATTTTCAACTTCGCTGCCTTCAACTGCCGCGAAAAAGCTGTCAATCCTGCCGGAAGCGATCTCAATGCTTCTTTTTGTCCCCCCGTAAATGTCTGCCCCATCGGCCGCGATTGTGGCCAAAAAACTGAACAGGCGCTGGCTGGCCGGGTCAAAAGAATCCGGTGACAGCAAGACTTCTTCCTTGCCCAGGGACATTGGCCGCCAGCTTAAGACATCGTCGACAAAATTCTGGATGTTTTTGACCACGTAAAGGCGCTTTTGGCCAACTTTAAACTTGACTGAAAAGGACCCGCCTGGCTCTTTTTCAAGCTGGGCAAAAAGCTTCACGTCCTCTAAAGCATCCCGGTCAAATTCTTCCAGCATCTCTGCCCGGGACAGGGCGCGGTCTGCCTGGTAATCAGTCACTTCACCCGGGTTTTCCCGCATGATCATCAAGACCAGCTTCTGCAAGAGGGCGATCTCATGCCGGCAGGGACCGGTAATTTCATCCTGCTTGCATTCAGCAATATTGCATTTCAGCTCGCTTACTTGCTTAAGGCCAACTTTAACGCTTACCCTGTCCCCATTCCCGCGGTTGGCGAAATAGCTGAAGCCGGTAGCCGTTAACAGGGGCTGGTCAGCATGAGCCCGGCTGTCATCCAGGTTAACAGCGACTAAGTGGGCCAGGGCTGGATTATCCCAGATCCGCTCCCAAAGGACCGGGTCAAAGTCAACCGATGCAAGAATCTTGCCAGGGTCAAAGATATAATTGACGTATTTTTTCCCCAGGCCGTAGACCTTTTCAATGATCTCTTCCTGCCGTTTCTTGCGGTCGCTTGCTGGCAATTCGCTGGTCAAGGGTTCCTGAATGGCCTGCATCCCTTCGATAAAAAGCTCCGTGGCGTACAAGCAGGCTGCTTCGTGCTTGCAATTGTAGCCTTCAGAAGCGTATGGGCAGTCGCAGTCCATCCACTTGATCTCGCTCCAGTCATCGGAAAAGTCGATTTCTACGTCATAGCTCTGCCCGGGCTTGCCCACCCGGCAGTGGATACCGGCTGGCAATTCGCTGTAGCTGGGCGCGTAAACCCAGTCCCTTTTCCAATAGTCCCTTCCCCGGTCCAGGATCCGGTTGGAAAAAAGCTTTCTCCATTGCAGCGTCATCAAATCACCTATTCTTTAACTAGTCTTCTGCCTGCTCGTCTTCTCTGATCTGCCGCAGCATTCTGACCTCTTCCGGGGTCAAGTCCCGCTTCTCCAGCAGGTCCGGCCGGTGCAGCTTGGTGGCCTTCAAAGCCTGGTAGTGCCGCCATTCATCGATCTTGCCATGGTTGCCTGAAAGGAGTACTTCCGGCACCTTTTGCCCCTCAAAATCAGCTGGCCGGGTGTATTGCGGATATTCCAGAAGACCATCTGAGAAGGATTCTTCAACTGGTGACAAGGCATTGCCCAAAATCCCTGGCAAAAGGCGGACAGTGGCGTCGATCATGCTCATAGTTGGCAACTCCCCGCCAGTCAAAACGTAGTCGCCAATTGACACAGTTTCGTCAGCCAGATCGTAAACCCGCTGGTCAAAGCCTTCAAAGTGCCCGCAAATGAAGGTCAGGTTTTCTTCCTTGGACCATTCCTGGGCCATCTGTTCATTGAAGGTCTTCCCTTGGGGAGCCGTAATGATGACCTTGCCCTTGTTTTCCAGGGAATCAAGGGCCTTCTTGATCGGCATCACCTGCAGAACCATCCCGGCCCCGCCCCCATAAGGAGTGTCATCGACGGACTTGTGCGGCCGGTCAGAAAAATCGCGGAAATTGACCAGGTTCAACTTCCACTTGCCATCTTCCTGCCCCCGGCCCAGCAGGGAAACCTGCAAGGGGGTAAACATTTCAGGAAACAGGGTCAATACATTGATGTTCACTATCTCAAGCCCTCCATTAATTCAACCCGGACTTCTTTTTTAGCAATATCCACGCTCTTAACGACTTGCGGGATGTATGGGAGCCAGAAGCTCTTGCCGTTTTCGTCAGTTACTTCCCAGATGTCATTGGCGCCTGGGGCTTCGATATCCGTCAGTTCGCCGATTTCTTCCCCGCTTTCATCGTCGAAAACCTTGCAGCCCAAGAGGTCTCTGTAGTAGTAGACCCCGTCAGGCAGTTCCCCCTGGTCTTCTTCGCTGATCAAGATTTCCGTCCCCTTCAGCTTTTCCGCCTGGTCGATATCAGTGATTTCCGCAAAAGTTACCAGCCAGAA
>SFHY01000051.1 GCA_004556255.1 Lactobacillus delbrueckii | reverse complement strand
ATCACCGACAAGATGCTGGACCTGGATGGCATTTCCGTTAAGCCTTTGAACAAGTATAAGGTCAAGGATGTCATGGAGACTGACTTCGTTTCCATCAACTTTACGGAAAAAGACATCGAGACCCAGCTCCACCTGCTCGTTGACAACAACTTCCTCCCCGTCGTCGACGACCAGGGGGTCTTTCAAGGGATGATCACCAGGCGAGAATGGTTCAAGGCCTTCAACTACCTGGCCCACACTTTTGACGACCACTATGTCACAGTTGACAAGAAGCAGATCCTTAAATTAGAAGCCGGGAATTAACAATACAATCATAAGCATTTTCAGTGTAAGAAATCCAATTTGTGCTAAAATATATCTAATAAGATATATTGTCTTTTTAGATAAAAAAGTGTGTGTCCACACTCCTTATTTTTACTATTAGGAGGAATAATCATGAAACGCCAATGGAAATTCATTGTCGTCCTGGTTCTCGGGGCGATTGGGCTGATCACTGACAATGTCCTGCACATTCCGGGAATCGCGGAGGTCTTGTTCGACATTGCCGGTGCCTACGTCAGCATCTCCTTAGCCAAGGAAATGTTTGGGGACTTGAAAGAAGGGCACTGGGGCATCGACGTCCTGGCCCTGATCGCAGTCATCTCCATGATGATTACCCGGGACTACTGGGCTGAATGGATGATCCTGGTCATGTCTACTGGTGGCGAAAGCCTGGAAGACTACGCGACCGGCCAGGCCAACCGGGAACTGCGGGCCCTTTTGGACAAGAACCCGCGGGTAGCCGGCAAGCTGGTTGACGGCAAGGTAGTTGAAGTCAAAGTTGACGACCTGCAGATCGGCGACCAGGTCTTGATCAAGCCAGGTCAGCAGGTGCCAGTCGACGGGACCATCATTGAAGGCAGCTCTGCCTTTGACCAGTCATCTCTGACCGGGGAATCAGTTCCGGTGGACAAGACGGTCGGCGACGACTTGATGTCCGGTTCCCTTAACGGGGAAACCGCCGTAACCATGGAAGTCAAGAAGCTGGCCAAGGACTCTGAATACCAGTCCATCGTTGAACTGGTTAAGTCTTCTGCTGCCCAGCCGGCCAAGTTCGTCAAGATGGCGGACCGCTATGCCGTGCCATTTACCATTATTTCATTGATTATCGGGATCGCTGCCTGGGTGACGACCGGGAACTTCACCCGCTTCGCGGAAGTCATGGTCGTTGCCTCCCCATGTCCGCTCTTGATCGCCGCTCCAGTTGCCCTGGTAGCGGGGATGAGCTCCATGTCCAAGCACCACATCATCGTCAAGTCCGGTCCAACCTTGGAACAATTAGCCAAGGCCAAGACTTTTGCCTTCGACAAGACTGGTACTTTGACCCAGAACCAATTGGTTATCCAAGACGTTCTGCCGGAAAACGGCTTTGACAAGGAAACCATCCAAAGCTACGCGGCCAGCCTTGAGCAGCAATCCGGCCACATCATCGCCAACTCCCTGGTTCAAGGGACTGACAAAAACTTGATCCAAGCCGTAAGCAACCTGCAGGAATCAACCGGTAACGGGGTCAGCGGGACCGTTGACGGCAAGAGCGTTATGGTCGGCAAGCTTTCCTACGTGGCGCCTGACGCTAACGTAAACAAGGCCAAGACTACTGCTGTCTACGTTTCAGTTGACGGCAAGTACGCTGGCTGCATCACCTTCAAGGACCAATTGCGGCCAGAAACTCCGCAAACTTTGGCCCGTCTGCGCAAGCAAGGCGCAAAGCACATCATGATGCTGACCGGGGACAACAAGGATGTGGCCCAAGCTATTGCTGACGTGGCCGGCGTCGACGACGTCCGGGCCAGCCTTTTGCCAGCTCAAAAGATTGAAGCCATCAAGAACGTGGCGCCTGAAAACCGCCCAGTCGTCATGACCGGGGACGGGATCAACGACGCGCCAAGCTTGACGGCCGCTGACGTCGGCATTGCCATGGGGGCCAAGGGGGCTACCGCGGCCAGCGAAAGTGCTGACGCGGTCATCATGGTCAACGACTTGAGCAAGATCAACGATGCCGTGGCCATTGCCAAGCACACCATGAAGGTGGCTGAAATCGACGTTATCACCGCCATCGTGGTCGTTATCCTTCTGGAACTGGTGGCCTTCACTGGTCTTATTCCGGCCTTCTGGGGCGCTGTTTTGCAGGAAGTGGTCGATATGATCACCATCTGCCTGGCCCTTTTGGCTAAGACCGAACCGAAGAATCCAAAACAAACGGGTTTATAAAATTTGTCTTTTCTCCAATTTCTTGCTAAAGTATTATTAGTTAACATAACATTTTTCAGAGGTTGGAGTTTCAAAACTTTCAAGAATTTGCTTCTTTGGGTCAAGAAGCTTTTTCTTGGGAGTTTTTTGTTTTCCAGCCCTTTTTGAAACGGAGGTCAATATGGAATTTATTGGACAACTGATACTGGTCTTGCTGATGACGACCCTGCTGGGGCAAGTCTTTGCCCGCTTCAACTGGCCCCCGGTCATTGGCCAGCTCTTATCGGGGATCCTGCTGGGACCGGCTCTTTTGGGCTGGATTCACCCTAACGAAACGATGACCCTCTTCTCCGACATCGGGGTTATCATGTTGATGTTTTTAGCTGGGATGGAGAGCGACCTGGACCTGCTGAAGAAGTACTTCAAGATCAGCTTCACGGTAGCCACGGTCGGCGTCATTCTGCCTATCCTCTTTGTCGGCGGGGCCTCCTTGCTCTTCAAGATGCAGTTCCTGGAAGCCCTCTTCATCGGGATCGTTTTCGCGGCTACCAGCGTCTCCATTTCCGTGGAAGTCTTGCGGGCAACCGGGAAACTCCAGACCAAGGCCGGAACAGCGATTTTGGGGGCAGCCGTGGTCGACGACATTTTGGCGGTGATCGTCCTCAGCCTCTTCACCACCTTCAGCCATGAAGGCGGCAAGTCGGGCTTGACCAACAACTTTTTCTTGAACCTGCTCTTTGAAGCCCTCTACTTCGTCTTCGTCTGGCTGGTTTACAAATTCATCGCGCCGAAGTTCATGCAACTGGCGGAAAAAATCAACGTCAACTACTCCGTGGTCATCGCCTCTTTGATCCTGTCTTTGGGCATGGCCTACATCGCTGAATTAGTCGGCTTGAGCGCCGTGGTCGGGGCCTTCTTCGGCGGCCTGGCCATCCGGCAGACCAAGCAGGAAGCGGAAGTCAATTCCTCAGTTTCCGCGATCGGCTACTCAGTCTTCATTCCAACCTTCTTCGTCAACATTGGCCTGTCAATGACTTTTGCCTCCATCAGCCAGGACTTCCTCTTCATCGTGGTTATGACCATCCTGGGCGTTCTGTCCAAGTACTGGGCCGGCAAATACTCTTCAGAAGTCTTCGGCCTTACTCCTCTGGAAGGCAGCATCGTCGGGGCCGGAATGGTTTCCCGGGGAGAAGTGGCCTTAATCGTGGCTCAGATCGGGATTGCCCACCACCTTTTCCCAAAGGACATCTACTCCAGCTTGATTCTGGTCATCATCTTGACGACGGTTCTCTCACCAATCATGCTCAACCACTACATCAGAAAAGACGAAGCACAAAACTAAAAAGCAGCGAAGCCAAGCTTCGCTGCTTTTCGTATCTTGAGATAGCTTTCTCTTTTTGCCTAGCCTAAAAGGCTGAGCATGTTCCACATGATGTGGGTGGCCATGGAGTAGCGCAGGTCCTTGGTGGTCATGTAGACCCAGGCCAGGACTGACCCCATCATCCAATAAACCAGGAGATAAGGTGACCAGAAAGGATTGTGAGCAAAGGCAAAGAAGAAACCGGAAACCAGGATCCCCACCCACTTGGCAACCTTGCCGGCATGGTTGAAGAGGAGGTTGAAGAACATCCCTCTGAAGATGATTTCCTCCATGACCGGGGCAACCAGGACCACCATAATGTTATAGGTCGGACCCGCCGTTTGCTGGAGGTCGTCCAGGTTCTGCTGGTTGACTGAGACCCCGCCGCCGATTAGGTTCATCAAGAGGATGTAGAGCAGCTGCATCAAGAAGAAGCCCCCAACTGCGGTGGCCAGCTTCCGCCAATTCCAGTGGAAGTCCTGGCTGAAGCCCCAGTCATTGTCATCATCCAGCTGCCCCTTATAGAGCCAGAAGCTGAACCAGAAGACCAGGACGGTCGAGAGGGCCAGGATGAAGGCCTCAGCCGACCCGAAGTCAAAGATGTCGGGGTAGAAGTAAAATTCCTGCAGGGTCGTGTACAGAGCGAACACGATTGCGATTTCGGTCAGGTAAAAGAGATAATGCCCAATTTTTTTCACGTTTGTCACCTTGTTGTCTCAAAAAAATTCTTATCCTCTATTATAATAAAGTTTGACCACTTTTCTAAACGATATGGATGAGGACCTAAAAAATGCCATCAAGATTAAATACACTGCTCTTTCTATTCAGCCAAAACCGGGCTTTCAGCTACTTCACCATTTTGGTGGCAATTGCCGCGGTAACCTTCATTTTCTCCTGGCTGAGCGACCCGCGCCGCCTGATCAACGGGGTCTTTTTCACCTTCTTTATCGTCTCTTTAGGCGCCTGGTTCACCTTCCTGGTCTATGCCACCAACCTGCCCAGCTTCCGCCGGGTCTACCTCTGGGTCCTGGCTGTCCTGGCGATAGCGGTCGCCGTCATCGTCTCCTTCTCCTGGATCCTGCTTTTATGGAACTCCTACGTGGTCTTGAAACATGAAAGCCATACCCTGCCCAACCTCTTGACCTTGATCTTGGCTATCGCCATGCTGGGCCTCTGGGTCTTTATTTTCATCGGCCATTTCACCCGCAGCACGCCGACGGGCCTGCGCCTCATCTTGGACATTTTTCCAACAGTCGCGGTCTACCTGGCGGCAGTCATGTACAACTTCTTGGTCAACCTCCTGCTTTACCAAATTGTTCCCCGCCGCTACCAGCAGAACTACCTGATCGTGCTGGGAGCAGGCCTGATCCATGGGGACCAAATTTCCAACATTCAGGCGGCCAGAATTAACCGGGCCATCCAGTTTGCCTACCACCAGCAGGAAAAGGGCCAGCCCTTGCCCAAGTTCATCATGTCCGGAGGCCAGGGGCCAAATGAAAAAATCTCTGAAGCAGCAGCCATGGCCGCTTACGCTATCAAGCGGGGGGTCCCGAAGGAACTGATCCTGCTGGAAGACCAGTCCAGAAATACCGAGCAGAACATGGAATTCTCCCAGATCGTGGCCTACAACGATTATGGCAATGACAACTTCAAGGCCTGCTTCTTTACCAGCAACTACCACGTCTTCCGGTCAGCTATCTACGCCAAGCAGGCGGGGCTGGACGCCAACGGGATCGGCTCTTACACCCGCCCCTACTACCTGCCCAACGCGGTTTTGCGGGAATTCGCCGGCATGTTCGTCATGAACCGCCTGCGCCACTTCACCGTGATGGCCCTGATCGTGGCCGGCTACATCGCCTTGGCAATTTGCAAACTACTAAATGTCTTTTAACTTTTTTAAAATTACCTGGAAAAATCCGGGTAATTTTTTATTTTTTCTAGTATTCCCTTCCCGCTTAGAGCCATATATCTTGAGGGCATTTTGGCAAAAATGAGAATCCCGTCAAATCAACACTTTATCTTGTGGGCGCTTTTTGACATGGATACCAAATATTGATAAGATCGTAATCGTGTTAATTTTAAGGGGGATTTTATCGTGAAGAAAATCAAATTCAAACAAGTTTTGGCCACTGGCACTGTTTTAGCAGCGGGGATTGCTTTGACTGCCTGCTCAGGGGCCAAGCAAAACGGCGGCGGCTCCAACAAAAAGAGCTCAGCCAGCGTGGCCTTGATCACTGACATCGCCGGGGTTGACGACCACTCCTTCAACCAGTCCGGCTGGGAAGGGATGGTGGCTTACGGCAAGTCCCAGGGCTTAAAGCGGGGGACCAACGGTTACCAATACTTTGAATCAAGCTCAGCTTCTGACTTTATGCCAAACATCAACCAGGCGGTTGCGGCCGGCTACAAGACCATTTTTGGCGTTGGCTACTCACTTAAGGGCGCGATTGCTTCAGCAGCCAAGAAGCACACTGACAAGAACTTCGTTATTATTGACGACGTGATCAAGGGGCAAAAGAACGTGGCTTCCGCCAACTTTAAGTCCCAGGATGCTTCCTACATGGCCGGGGTAGTTGCGGCCCGGACCACCAAGACCAACGTGGTCGGCTTCATTGGCGGGGTTCACGGGGACATCGTCGACTTGTTTGATGCTGGTTTTGCCAAGGGCGTGCAGGACACGGCCAAGAAGATGGGCAAGAAGATCACCGTTTTAAACCAATACGTCGGCTCATTTACCGCTGCTGACAAGGAAAAGTCAATCGCCAAGGCCATGTTTGCCAAGAAGGCGGACGTAATCTTCCACGCTTCAGGTTCAGCCGGCCAAGGCTTGTTCAGTGAAGCCAAGTCCGTCAACGAAGGCCTGGCTGCCAACTCCAGCAAGAAGGTCTGGGTCATCGGGGTCGACTCTGACCAGTCCAGCCTGGGCAAGTACAAGTCCAAGGACGGCAAGAAGTCCAACCTCTGCCTGACCAGCGTGATGACTGGGGTCAACGTAGCGGTTAAGGACATTGCCACTAAGGCAGCCAAGGGCAAATTCCCAGGCGGCAAGCAGCTGGTTTACGGCTTGAAGCACAACGGTGTCTACCTGACCCGGGGCTACGTGGCTGATTCAATTTGGAAGCAGGCACAAACTGCCCGCAGCCAGATTCTGGCCGGCAAGATTTCCGTCCCAAGCCACCCAAGCAAGTAAGCAAACAAAAATCTCTGAGCAGGAGCTCAGAGATTTTTTTGCGTATCAGGCGTTTTTTTCGCGGCCAGACTGGAGCAAGACCAGGCAGAAGATCACGAGGAGGATAATGGCGCCAGCTGAGAAGTAGAGGGCCACACTGCTCTTTACCCGGCCTTCAAAGAAGCCCAGGACCAGGGCCATGATCAAGGTCAAAAAGATACCCACGAAGCGGAGCAGGGCCGTGCTCCGTCCCTGGTAGGCGGCGGGAGTTTTCATGATCCGGCTGGTTTCCAGGTAGGTGTAGACGGGGATGCCGGTACCAAAAATGCTGCCAAGCAGGAGGCCGAAAACAAAGGGAGAAAGTTGGCGGCCTGCCCCGCCGCTTAGGTAGGTTGCCCCAGCAGAAAGGACGATCAAGGCAAGGACAGAGAGCTTTTTAAGACCAGCAGGCTGACCACAGCCCGGTTGAGGCCAGCACCAACAGCCACGGCCAAGATGATGCCCAGGCCAATCACCAGGATCGACTTGAATTTGGGATCATAGCGGCCGATTTTTAAGATTACCAGGCTCATGACCAGTTGGTTCCGGCAGGTAAACAGGACTTCAGCAGCAAAGATCAAGGCGATACCTTTTTTAAAGACGATGCTGACTGATTCACGGATGTCGCGGACCAGGATGGAAAAGCTGAAGCTGGGCTTAGAGTCAACAGCAACCTGGTCAGCCGGTACCCGCAGCCAAATTAAGAGGGCCAGAAGATAAAGGGCAACACAAAGGTAGAGATAGTTGGGCAAAGCCACAAAGCTGAGGGTCACGAAAACCAGCAGATAACCGACAATTGAAGCGATAGAGTTCAGCGAGCTGATCCCCTGCTGCACCAAGGGGATGGCCTCCCGGTTCTCCTTGCGGACGATATAGACGGTTCTGGCGGCGTTGTCGAACTCACTGATAACAGAAATAACAATGTCGACAACAATCAAGACGCCGATGAAGGCCGCCTTGTCCAGGTCAAAAATCAGTGGCGGAAGCAAGCAGGCTATTCCAGAAAGCAAGGTGGTAAAAAAGAGAATCCGCCAGGCACCATGCTGGTCAACGAAGCTGCCGATAGCCAAGGCAAAGGCCACACTCACGGCAACGCTGATGTTGTTGACCAAACTGTTGACCGCGGGGCTGGAGACGTACTCCTGGACTATAAAGGACAGGGCCACGCTATAGATGCTAGCGGCCAACATGATCATTCCTTGCGAGGAATTAAAGGGTAGGGTTGGAATTTCTTTTTTCATTGTTCACTCACCTTGTTTTTACTTTTCATTCTTTACTGAAAGTATACTCCTTTTTTCACTTAAATAGTATTTTTTCTATAAATTGGATATAAAAAGTGCTGAACAGAAGCTCAGCACTTTTTCATCTATTAAGCTTTTCTCCCGGCTTTAACGGCCCAAGTGACCAAGACCAGGCCAGCGAGAAACATTGCTTCTGGCAGCAGCATGCTGGATAAGTTAAAAGCAGCATCCCGCAAAAAGTAGAAAGCCAGCAAGGCACTGATGATCAACACCGCCGCGAAGTCGCGCCAGTCTTCG
>SFHY01000050.1 GCA_004556255.1 Lactobacillus delbrueckii | reverse complement strand
GAACCTGTGACCCTCTGCTTGTAAGGCAGATGCTCTCCCAGCTGAGCTAATCCTCCATATGACCCGTACGGGATTTGAACCCATGTTACCGCCGTGAAAGGGCGGTGTCTTAACCACTTGACCAACGGGCCATTTATTTTGCTTAGCCTTTTTGCAAGGCACGACTATTAGTATACCCGATCCAGAAGAAAAAGCAAGGGCTTAGGGCAAAAAACTTATTATTTTTATTTGCAAAAAGCACTTGCACTTTTCCTTGCCTTTGCTATACTAATAGATGTGCTTGCGGGCGTGGCGGAATTGGCAGACGCGCAAGACTAAGGATCTTGTGACCGCTTTTGGTCGTGGAAGTTCAAGTCTTCTCGTCCGCACCAAGCGAAAGGAACTGGTTTGTCCAGTTCCTTTTTTGTTTCTCCTGGAGTATTTTTGCTAAAATCTACTTAGAGTGATAAGCAAAAAACAAAAATAATTTAAGGAGAAAAAAGCATGACTGAATTAAACTGCCGCTTGGCAACGGAAGCTGACTTGGCTGCCCTCTGCCAGTTCTACCAGGACATCTGCGCCCACCAAAAAGACGACCAGTTCGGGGCCGACTGGCACTGGGGGATCTACCCAAGCGAAAAAGACATCGCGGAAGCAATTGCACAAAAGCGGGCCGTGGTCGGCACCAAGGACGGCAAGATCGCCTCAGCCGGCATCTTGACTGTGGGTAATGACCCTCTTTACAGCAAATTTGACTGGCCAACCCCAGCTGAAGATAACGAAATCGCCGTCCTCCACCTTTACGGCGTCCACCCGTCCTTCCGCCGGCAAGGCCTGTCCTCTGTCCTTTTAACCTTTATCAAGGACCAGGCCAAAAAGCTCGGCTGCAAGGCTATCCGCTTGGACAGCATGGATGGCAACGTTCCTGCCCGCCGCCTCTATGAAAAGAACGGCTGGCGCTTTGTCAGCCAGGAAATCGTCCACTACGACGACATCGGCGACACCAAGGTCGACCTGCTTGAATTAGCCTTATAACAACAAAAATCCACAAGCCTGGCTTGTGGATTTTTTGTGCTATTCCTTATTTTTCGCTTTTTCCCGCCACTCCTTGGCCCGCTGGTCCGGCATAAACCACATCAGCATGACCAAAGCCATGAAGACCCAGGACAAAATTGGCCAGGCAAAGGCCGACAGGGCAATCCCCAAGTTGGCGGCCAGGGTCAAGCCACCCTTGATCCCCATATTCTCTTTCAAGTCCTGGCTGTCGCAGGCAATCTGCCAGGCAAAGTGTTGCAAGAGCAAGAAGCTGACCGAGCTTAAAAAGAGAACCAGGCCGTACAAGAACAAGGGTGGCCCAGCCAGAGGGTTCTTCCCCACCCAGGCCGTGGCCAAGGGAATCAAAGAGGTCATGAAGAGCCAGGCCATGTTGGTCCAGATTACCTTGTGGTTGACCGAAGGCAAAGCGTGAGTGATATTGTGGTGGTTGACCCAGTAAATAGCCATGTAAAAGAAACTGAGCAGGTAGATGACCAGCTGCGGGATAAGCGGCTTGAGGGCCTGGAAGCTGGCTTCTTCCGGGGCCCGCATTTCCAAGACCATGATGGTGATGATGATGGCCAAAACGCCATCGCTGAACGCCTCCAAGCGGTTCTTGCTCATAATTTTCCTCCAAAACAGAAATACTCAATCCGCGAGTTAAAAATACTTTTATTGCATCTTTACCATTTTAGCCTACTTTTGCCCAAAAGAAAAAGCCCGGCAAAGCCAGGCTCAATTTCTTCTGCTTTATTCAGCAGTTAGCACTATTCTTGATTCTTGTAGTCAGCTTCCATTTCCTGCGGATCTTCTGCCTCTTCTTCAGCGAAGCTGTATTCCATCTTCTTGTTGCGGTCCTTCATAAAAGCATAGGCAATTTCCGCCCCGTAGACCAGGAGGCCGATCAGGCTAAAAGCCAGAATGAACAGCCAAACGCCTTTCTTCTTCTCCATGCTTGTCACCTTAGCTTTCTTTTAACTAAAAATTGCTTCCTAATTTTATTATAAGCACTTTTCAGGAAAAATACAGATTATCCTGGCGAAAACAGGAAAAGCATCCCCCACAGGAGATGCTTAAACAGTCTGGTTTCTAAGCAGCTTGACCGGGAGCAGGTAGCTGTTTTGGGCCAGTTTCTTCTCCGGGTCCGCGATCCGCTCATAGAGCAGCTTGACCAAAGTCCCGGCCAGGTCCGGGATCGGCTGGACGATCGTCGCCAGCTCCGGCACATAATTTTGGACCAGCTGGGTTCCGTCAAAGCCGACAATTTTCAAGTCTTCCGGCACCCTGATCCCCAGCTTCTTAGCTTCTTTTAAAAGCAGGATGGCCGTCAAGTCATCTGAGCAAAAAATCCCGTCGATCTTCCGCCCGGTCGTCAAGAGCTCCCGTAGTTCCCTGGCCTTAGCCGCCGGAGACTCGTAAAAGGCTGACCGGGCCGTGTGCACCGTCAATCCCGCCGCGGCCACCGTGTCCGCATAGCCATCAAAGCGGCGGGAGGTCGGATGCCCAGTTTTAACCGGGTTGCCGACAAAGTAGATATGCCCGCATCCCGCGTCAACCATGGCCTGGGTAGCCAGGCAGCCGCCCTGGTAGTTGTCACTGGTCACGATCGGCACCTGGTCAGACAGGTCCCGGTCAAAAGACACAATCGGCAGGCCGTAGCGCTGGTATTCTTCAATCCCCAGGTTGTGTGAACCCGCGATGATCCCGTCGACCTGGTTGGCCTCCAGCATCCGCAAATAGCGCCGCTCTTTATCGCTGTCCTGGCCGGCGTCGCAGAGCAGCATCTTGTAGCCGTCCGCTTCCAGCTTGTCTTCAATTGCCGCGACCAGTTCCGCGAAGAAGGGATTGGTGATGCTGGGCATGATCACCCCAATCATCTTGGTCTGCTTGCCCTGCAAAGACCGGGCCAGGGTGTTGGGCTGGTAGTTCAGCTCCCGCATGGCCGCGTACACCCGGTCCCTGGTCTTCTGGCTGATGTAGCCGTAGTTGTTGATCACCCGCGAGACAGTCGTCGGCGAGCAGCCAGCCTTCTCCGCTACATCAGTTAATTTTGGCCTCATCGTCATCCCCTCTTCTGCTCTCCTACATATCCTTTAACCGCCAAGTCTTGGCCTGGTAGTCAACATCACTATCCATCTTAACAAAAGTTTGTCCATTTTGGGTGAAAAATCTCCCCGTGATGACTTCTTCGCCGCCGTTGACAAAAATCTCAAAGAGAGAGTGGTCCATGAAGACCCGCAAGTCCAGGTCTTCCCCAGCTGGCAGCTTCACCGTCCGGCTCGTCCCGTAGTCAGGGTTGACAGCCTTACCGCATTCACCCCGGTCAACCGTTAAGCGGGCATGCTTGCCAGTATTGAAGCAGAGCTTGATACCATTTTGCCCTTCTTCATCAGCCGCCAAAAGCAGCTTGCCCTTCTGCCCCTGCTTAATGGTCAGCTTCAGTTCGCTCTGCGCGCCGGCGTCAAATGCCAAATCGCCGGTGAAGTCTTCTTCGGCCCCGCGCAGGCTCTTCATGGCCTTGACCGGCTTTTGGAGCAAGCGGCCGTGCTTTAAAGACAAGCGCTTGACCTGGCTCAAGCAGTTAGCCCAGCCTTCCTTATCGCTTGGGTAAGTCATATCCGGCAGGCCAACCCAGCTGATGGCGTAAGCATAGCCGTCTGGCGCGTTGAAAGCTTGAGTGGCGTAAACGTCAAAGCCCCCGTCCAAGTTGATCGGCGCCTTCTGTTTAGTTTCAAAGTGGCCGGTCTCAAAGTCGAAGCTTTCCCCAACCCAGTACATGTTCGGGTAGACATTCTGGTAGTCGGTCACGTTCTTATCCAAACCCTGCGGACAGAAGATGAAGACCGGCTTGCCATCAACGAAGACCAGGTTCGGGCATTCAACCATATAACCCATGTCTGGCAGGTCAACATAGCCCAGGTCCTGCCATGGACCAGTTACAGCATCTGCCTTATAAAGGCTGATCTTGCCGGCCTTGGTCTCCTTGTCTTGGGCACCCAGAATAGCGTAGTACTTGCCGCCGTGCTCTAAGATCTGCGGGTCACGGAAGTGTTCAGTCACATACTCTGGCGCGTTGATCAAAGGCGTCTCCAGCTTAGTAACTTTCCCAGCTTCATCCATCCAGGCCCCAACCTGGTAAGAATGGCGAACCCAGTTTTCGTCGCGGACATTGCCCGTGTACATCAGAAAAAGCTTGTCGCCAATTGCTCTGGCTGAGCCGGAATAGGCCCCGTGGCTGTCCAGCGGGGTGTCGGCGTAAACCGCTTCGCCCAGGTTTTCCCAGTGAACCAGGTCGGAACTGGTCAAGTGCACCCAGGACTTCAAACCATGCACTGCCCCAAATGGGTAAGCCTGGTAGAAGACCTGCCAGCGGCCATTATAGTAGGAAAAGCCGTTAGGGTCGTTCAATAAGCCAGAAGTTGGCCGGATGTGGTAGTGCAATTGGTAGTCTGACCGGGCTGCCTGGCTCTGCAGCTCAAGCAAAGTCTTGGCATCCCATTTCTCATAAGGAAGATATCTTTTTTCTCTTGTCCATTCCATATTAAGCAACCTCCGCTTAATCACTAATCTCTTCTTTTAATTTTTAGCTTCATTTGCCAGATTATTATCACGCAAAAAGATCTGAATAATCCGCACTCTATCATCTTCTATTTTATGGTTGAAGCGCTAACATGTCAAACGGTTAACAGGCTCTTTTTGGGTTAACAGAACTTTTATAAAATATTTTCTGTCAAACGATTGACATATTCGTCAGAAACCGTTATCATATTAAGTGAATTAAAGAAAAGCGTTTTCAGAGGATAAGGAGAGTGTTTCTCGTGGCAATGAATTACAATGCAGTTGCCAAGCGGGTGATCGCTGCCGTAGGTGAAGACAACCTGGTAGCCGCTGCCCACTGTGCAACTCGTCTGCGTTTAGTCTTAAAAGACGATACCAAGATCGACCAAGCAGCCTTGGACAAGGATCCCGACGTTAAGGGGACCTTCAAGACTGACGGCCAATACCAAGTTATCATCGGGCCTGGTGACGTTGACAACGTCTACAGCGAATTGATCAAGCTAACCGGCCTGTCCGAAGTTTCTACCGACGACTTGAAGAAGATCGCCGCCAGCGGCAAGAAGGTCAACCCTGTCATGGCCTTCATCAAGCTTTTGAGTGACATCTTCGTGCCAATCATCCCAGCCCTGGTTGCGGGTGGTTTGCTGATGGCCTTGAACAACTTCTTCACCAGCCCTGGCCTGTTCGGGCCTAAGTCCCTGGTGCAAATCAACCCAGCCATCAAGGGCCTGTCTGACATGATCCAACTGATGTCAGCTGCCCCATTCATGTTCCTGCCGGTTCTGGTCGGTATTTCCGCCGCTAAGCGCTTCGGGGCCAACCAATTCCTCGGGGCTGCAATGGGCTTGATCATGACCACCCCGCAGCTGGCTGGTGCAGACCACTACTGGAACATCTTCGGCTTGCACGTAGCGCAAACCAACTACCAATACCAAGTTATTCCAGTCCTGGCAGCCATCTGGATCTTAGCCTTCTTGGAAAAGAAGCTGCACAAGGTCCTGCCAAGCGCGGTTGACTTTACCTTTACCCCGCTTCTGTCAATCATGATCACTGGCTTCCTGACTTTCACCATCGTCGGGCCAGTGATGAAGACCGTTTCTGACTGGATCACCAACGGCTTCGTATGGCTGTACGACACTGCTGGCTTCATCGGCATGGGTCTGTTCGGTCTTTGCTACTCAGCCATCGTTATGACCGGTTTGCACCAAAGCTTCCCGGCCATCGAAACTCAATTGCTGGCTGCCTTCGCTGCCGGCAAGGGCGCGGGCGACTTTATCTTCGTTGTTGCTTCCATGGCCAACGTTGCTCAAGGTGCCGCAACTTTCGCAATTTGGTTCTTGACTAAGAACGAAAAGATGAAGGGTCTGTCTTCATCAGCCGGTGTTTCTGCCCTCTTGGGGATCACCGAACCAGCCCTCTTCGGGGTTAACTTGAAGTACCGCTTCCCATTCTTCTGCGCCCTGATCGGGTCCGGTGTTGCTTCAGCCCTTGCAGGTCTGCTGCACGTTGAAGCCGCATCCCTTGGTTCTGCCGGTTTCCTGGGCTTCCTGTCCATCTACCCAAAGACCATCCCAATGTACGTTGTCTGTGAACTTGTTTCCTTCGCTATTGCCTTTGCTCTGACCTTCTTCTGGGGCAAGAGCCACTTGAAGGAAGAAGTTGCCAGCGTTGAAGGCGAATCCAGCGTTAGCGCTGAAACTGAAGTTCCAGCTGAACAACAAGTTGAAGCTGCCAAGACTGCTGGTCTGGAAGACGAAGTAGTTCTGGCACCTGTAGACGGCGTTTCTGAAGACCTGTCAGCCGTAAATGACGAAGTCTTCTCCCAGAAGCTCATGGGTAACGGGGCAGCCATCGTTCCTAGCGACGGCAATGTCTACGCTCCAGTTACCGGTACTGTTTCCGTTGCTTACAAGACTGGCCACGCTTATGGCCTGAAGTCTGACGACGGTGCCGAAGTCCTGATCCACATCGGTCTGGACACGGTCAACTTGAACGGCCAGCACTTCAAGTCCCTGGTCACTCAAGGCCAGCACATTGAAAAGGGCGACAAGATCGGTGAAGTCGACCTGGATGCCGTCAAGGCTGCCGGCTACGACACCACTGTCATGGTTGTTATCACCAACACCCCTTCATACAATGAAGTGGCCCGGGTTGAAGCAACTGACGTTAAGCACGGCGACAACTTGATTGCTTTAACTGCTCACTAATCAAAAACTACTACACCTACCATGAAGCAGCCCTGCCTGGGCTGCTTTTTCTTTACTAATTTCCATTTGACAAGATATTCATGAATTTTTTCAATTAGATTAAAAAATCTGCTTGCATCTTGGCAGGTACATGACTAAGATTTAAATTAAACCAAATTTTAGAGAACTGTTTAGCACGGGGAGGAATTTAAGCATGACTTTACGAGTTGGTATTTTGACGAGCGGCGGCGACTGCCAGGCGCTCAACGCGACCATGCGGGGCCTGGCCAAGACCCTTTACAACTGTGTCGATGACGTGGAAATCATCGGTTTCAAGCGGGGATACTACGGCTTGATGCATGAAGACTACGTCAAGATGAAGCCGCGGGACTTCTCCGGCATCATCAACCAAGGCGGGACGATTCTGGGCACTTCCCGCCAGCCATTCAAGGAAATGCGGGTCATCGTTGACGGCTTTGACAAGGTAGCCGCCATGAAGAAGACCTACAAGAAGCTCAACCTGGACGCTTTGGCTGTTTTGGGCGGCAACGGGTCACTTAAGTCAGCCAACATGCTGGCCCAAGAAGGCTTAAACGTGATCGGCCTGCCAAAGACCATCGACAATGACACTTGGGGGACTGACTACACCTTCGGTTTCCAAAGCGCCATTGACATTGCCACCAGATACCTGGACGACATTCACACTACTGCTCAAAGCCACTCCCGGGTCTTCGTCGTCGAAGTCATGGGCCACAAGGTCGGCCATATTACCCTGGCTGCTGGCCTGGCTGCTGGCAGCGAAGTCATTCTTTTGCCGGAAATTCCTTATGACATCAATGTCGTAGCCAAGAAGGTCAAGGAAAGACAAAAGGCTGGCAAGGGCTTCACGGTCATTGCCGCCGCTGAAGGGGCAATTTCCAAGGAAGACGCCACCCTGTCCAAGAAGAAGTACAAGGCTAAGGTTGCCGCTAGAAACGGGGCCAGCGTAGTTAACGAAATCGCTGCCCAATTGCAGGAAGTCCTGCCAGACGCTGAAATCAGAACAGCGGTCATCGGCCACGCTCAACGGGGCGGCCGGCCAGATGCCTACGACCGGCAAATCTCAACCCGCTTCGGGATTGAAGGCGCCCGCCTCATCATGAACCGGTCCTTCGGCCGCCTGGTTGTCTTGAAGCAAGGCGAAGTCGACTCTATCGCCCTGGAAGACACGGCCGGCAAGCTCAAGTACGTTGACCCGAACGGCAAGACCGTAAGCAACGCCCGCCTCATGGGCGTCACCTTCGGGGACAAGTAATTTATGCTTAATTAGCAAAAAGAGACACTCATCAAACAAAGATGAGTGCCTCTTTTTTGTGCTAATCATTTCTTGGCCTTTCGTACAGCTTTGTAGACTTGTAAGAAATTTTTGGCTTGCATTGTCAGTCCCATATCGAGCAGAAAATCGATGATTTTTAAAATGTTTTGTTCGTTTTGCGGATCTTGCCAGTCTATCAAATTATTTAAAAATTTCCGGCCAATGATCAACATTGTTTCACGCTGAGGAAAATCAAAGTGGTTCAACTGCCTTAAGATATTCGCGG
>SFHY01000049.1 GCA_004556255.1 Lactobacillus delbrueckii | reverse complement strand
TAGTCTTTCATCCCCACCAGGTCAAAGTAAATGATCGAAACGTGCTCGCCTTCTTTAATCCAGTCCTCTGTCCGGCTCTGTCCGACTTCTTGGAAATAGCGCAGGTCCAGCAGGCCGGTCAAAAGGTCCCGGTTGATATTGATCGGAGTAAATAGCACAGATGCAATTCCTGGCCGGCAACTTCAGCCTTGCGGACCTCAGCGTTAAGCAGATGTTCTTGCCCCTTGGCATCTGCAACTGTCATGTGTTGAAATTCGGCATGATCACTACTTAGACCTGTAGTCAGCGGGAAAAGCTTTTCCCAGGCAAAATCAGTCAGTTCCGCCATATTATTGCAGGCAAACAAATCCAGCAGCTTCTTATTGGCATAGACGATGGCCGTTTTATTATCCTTGACTTCCAGAACCAGGAAGGGCTCCCGGATATAAGTAAAAGACTTTCGCAAGAAATTTGTCAGATCATCTTTTTCAATCATATTACCAGCTTCTATCTAGCTATTTTTGTCATTAGAGACTTTTTCAAAGTAATTATACTAAATTCCTCTGTCTTTTTCTCAAAAAATAATAGTATTTTTACAATTATTTTGCAAATTAAAACCGCTCTCACTTAGAGAACGGTTAAAAAATATTCACTTATGATGGCAATTTCGCGAACTGGCTGCGGTAAAGCTGGCAATAAAAGCCGCCCCGGGCCAGAAGGTCAGCGTGCTTGCCGCGTTCAATAATCTGCCCGTCCTTCATCACCAGGATCAAGTCAGCATTAACGACCGTGGACAAACGGTGGGCCACGACAAAGCTGGTCCGGCCCTGCATCAACTTGTCAAAAGCAGCTTGAATCAGCATTTCTGTCCGGGTGTCGATAGAGCTGGTTGCTTCATCCAAAATCAGCATTGGCGGGTCCAGCAGCATGACCCTGGTGATGCAGAGCAGCTGCTTTTGCCCGGCGCTTAAGCTGTCAGCGGAAAGGGGCGTGTCCAGGCCCTGGGGCAGGCGGCGGATAAAGCCCCAGCTGTGGGCAGCTTTTGCGGCTTCAATGATTTCTTCATCCGTCGCGTCTTCCTTGCCGTAAGCCAGGTTGTCCCGGACTGTCCCCTCTTCCAGCCAGGTGTCCTGCAAGACCATGCCGAAATTTTTTCTTAAGGCGTGCCGGGACATGTCCTTGATATTAGTCCCGTCTAAGTAGATTCCGCCGGAATCCACGTCATAGAAGCGCATGAGCAGGTTGATGGTGGTCGTCTTCCCGCAGCCGGTCGGCCCGACCAGGGCAACCCGCATCCCCGGCTTGGCAGTCAAGTTGAAGTCCCTGATCAGAGGCTTGTCCGCCTGGTAGGAGAAGTTGACATGGTCAAAGACGACTGAACCGGTCTTGACTTCAAGCAAATCGCCATCAGCCTTGCTTAAGTCCACCGGATCAGCTTCCGACTCTTCATTGATCAGTTCAAAGACCCGGCCGGCGCAGGCAGCCGCGTTTTGCAGCTCAGTAATCACCGAGCTGATGTCGTTAAACGGCTTCATGTACTGGTTAGAGTAATTAAGCAGAACGCTGAGTCCGCCAACCGTAAGGCGCCCGCCCATGATGGCAAAAGCCCCCGCCAAGGCGACCAGGGCATAAATCAAGGAATTGATAAAGCGGGTAGCCGGGTTGGTCAGGCTGGAATAAAAGGTCGCCTGCTGGCTGTATTCTTGCAGGCGGTGGTTGATTTCAGCGAAGCGGCTTGAGGCGGTTTTTTCATAGCCAAAAGCCTTGACCACCTTGACCCCGCTCACCATCTCCTCAATCAAGCTGGTCTGCTCGCCCCGAGTCTGGCTCTGCTTTCTGAACATCTGGTAGGACCGGCTGGCAATAAAGCGGGCCACGACGAAACTCAAAGGAGTCAAGACCAAAACCAAGAGGGTAATTTCCACTGACTGGCTGAGCATGAAGGCCAGGGTAGCCACAATAGTGATCAAGCCGGAGAAAAGCTGGGAAAAGCCTAAGAGCAGGCCGTCAGAGAGCTGGTCGGTGTCGGCAATGATTCTGGAAACAATGTCCCCGCTTGGGTGCTGGTCCAGATATGACAAGGGCAAAAGCTGCAGCTGCCGGATGGCCTTTTCCCGGATATCCTGGACGGTCCGGTAGGTCAGTTTATTGTTGATCAGGCCCATCAGCCAGGTGGCGGCGGCTGAGACAAGCACCAAGATTAAAATCTGGGCCAGGTCCTGGCCAATAGCCGGAAAGTCAACTTTGCCGGTACCGACAATCTGGTCAATGGCCCGGCCAAAGATGATCGGCACATAAAGCTGGAGGATAACGGAAACTGCCGCTAGAATTATGCTGATGAATAAAAGAAGGCGGTAGCGGCCGATAATTGGCAAAAGCTGCTTCATCGCCTGCCAGCTGTCCATTTTCTTGTCTTGCTTTTTCATCGGCTCCCCTCCTTATCTTCTTTCGCTTCTTTTTCCTTCGGGAACTGGGAATAATAGATTTCCTGGTAGACCTGGCAGCTGGCCAAAAGCTCTTCGTGCTTGCCGCTGGCCACCAGTTTGCCATCGTCTAAGACCAAGATCTGGTCAGCCTGCATGATGCTGGAGGCCCGCTGGGAAACCAGGATCTTAGTTACGTCCTTCAAGCTGGCCAGAGCCTGCCGCAGACGCGCCCCTGTTGCCAGGTCCAGGGCGCTGTCGCTGTCATCCAAGATCAAAAGCGGAGCCTGCTTGACCAGGGCCCGGGCGATGGTCAAACGCTGCTTTTGCCCGCCGGAAAGGTTTCTGCCTTCCTGCTCGAGCTGAAAGTCCAGCTGGCCGGGCTTAGCCAAGACTACGTCTTTCGCCTGGGCCAATTCCAGTGCACGCCACAAGTCTTCATCACTGGCCTCCAGCCTGCCCATCAGCAGGTTGTCCCGGATGCTGCCGGCAAAAAGCTGGGCCTTTTGCGGCACCAGGGCATACTGGTCCAGCAGTTCCTCTTGGGTTAGGTCTTTTAAGGAAACTCCGCCCAGCTTGATCTCCCCTTCCCCGCAGTCATAAAAGCGGGTCAAGAGCTTCAAGAGGGTGCTCTTGCCGCTGCCCGTCCCCCCGATAATGCCGACGGTCGCGGCCGGCTTGATCGTGAAGGTCAAGTTTGAAACGGCCGGTGCTGAGGCTGCCGGATAGGTAAAGGAAACATTTTTAAAGTCAACCTGGCTGTTTGTGACCTTTGGACCTGCTTCAGGATAAGTCAAGTCGTTTTCCGTGGCCAGAACCTGGCCAACCCGGTCTCCGCAGGCCCAGGCCCGGTTGATGGTGATAATCAGGCTGGCCAGCTTAATCAGTTCCACGATCATTTGGGCCAGGTAGTTGTAAAGAGCCACCACTTGCCCTTGCGCCATTGCTCCGGTATTTACCTGGACGGCGCCAACTTGAATCAAGACGATGGCCGCGATATTGATCATGACATAAGTCACCGGGTTCATGGCGGCTGACAGGCGGCCGACAAACTCGTTCAGCTTGGTCATGGCGGAAACTTTTTCATCAAATTTGGCCACGGCCGCTCTTTCTTTTCTAAAGGCTCGGATGACCCGGACCCCGGTCAGGTTTTCATTGCTCAGGCGGGTAATTTCATCCAACCGCTTCTGCACCTTCCGGTAAAGGGGGATACTGACCAGCATGATGCCAAAGACGACCAGGGCCAAAAGCGGAATCGCTACGGCAAAGATCAAGGCCGCTTTAACATTAACCGTAAAGGCCGCGATCATTGACCCAAAGACGATAAAAGGACTTCTTAATAAGAGGCGTAAAGCCATGTTGAAGCCGGTCTGCACCTGGTTGATATCACTGGTCAAGCGGGTAATCAAGGTGCTGGGCGGCAGCTGGTCCAGGTTGGCAAAACTGAACTTTTCCACCTTGTCAAAAGCCGCCTGTCGCAGCTGGCTGGCCAGGCCCACGCTGGCCTTGGCGGCAAACCACTGGGCAGTAATGCTGGCCGTGATCCCTAAAAGGGCCAAAAGGGCCAAGAGGCCAACCTGCTGGAAAACATAGGCCTGGTTTCTTTCTTTGATCCCGTAATCGATAATCCTGGCCACGACCAGGGGAACGAAGAGGTCAAACAGGGCTTCCAGCAGCTTGAAAAGCGGGGCCAGAATGCTTTCTTTTTTATAGTCTTTGAGGTAGCTAAAGACGTATTTCATGTTCCACTTCCTTAATTTATTTGATACTTCGAAATTCTATCATACTTTATTCTTATTAAAATCAACAAGTACAAATTTCTAAATTTATTTCTAAATTTATTTCTAAATCGATCATTTTTCCGAGTTTACCACTTGATTTTTGTCAGAATTAGCAATAAAGTTTAGTCATAATACTAAGAATAAACACTTTTTTATTGTTAATAGCTCAATTTCTTTTGCCCGGCAGCTTTTTTAAGCGGGAAAATTAGAAATTGTTAGGGAAAAATTGCTTTTTTTAAAAGTTTCGATTTTTTTAATAACAAGTGTTTTTATTTCTTGAGGAATTGATATATTATTATATCAGAACTGTTTGATACGCGTAGCATATATATCTGACATTTCAATCTTTTTATTATGAGGAGCTTAGTAAACCCGTGAGAATCGAACACCTAGAGATCTTTGTAAACGCCGCGCAGACGCAGAGCTTTACCAAGACTGCACAAAACATGAACATGTCCCAGCCAGCGGTTTCCCTGGCCATATCCTCAATCGAGAAGCAACTGGGCTACCAGCTGTTCAGCCGCTCCCGCCGCAAGATGCTGCTGACCCCGGCCGGCCGATCCTTATATAACAGCATCAAGAACGAATTGAACGACTACCGGACCGCTGTTTCCAAGGCCAAGCGGATCGCTATGTCAGAGGGGCAAATCACCTTGAAGGTCGGCTTAATCGGGATTCTGGCCGAACAGCTGATGCTGCCTGGCCTCATCCGCCAGTTCCGCAGGAGCCGCGACACCGTCAACATCGAATTCTTCGTTGAAAGCAGCCCGGTTCTCTTTGAGAAGCTGGCCTCCCACGAGCTTGACCTGGTCTTATCAACTCCGGAAGCCATGCCGAAATTCCCGGACTTCACCGCCTACACGATCGGCAAGTTGAAGTGGTGCACCCTGGTGCCAAATGACCACCCTCTGGCTGAAAAGGACCTGCTTTCAGAAAAGGACCTGGACGGCAAGGACCTGGTCTTCCTGGACCTTTCTTGTTCATCACCGCTGATTACCTTAATGCAGGACCGGATTGAAAAGAACTGCAAGCAAAGCCGGATCTTCTTTGCCAACAATGTCGTGGCGCAAACCATGATGGTTTACACCCAGCAGGGCCTGGCTATCCAGCCGTACACCGGCCCGCTTGATGACGACAATTGCGAAGTCAATGGCCTAAAGCGGGTTCCCCTGGACGTCAAGGTCAGCTCAGACCTAACCCTCTTCACTTGCAAGGACGTCCTCAACGAACACGTCCTGGACTTGATGAACTGGCTCAAGGCACAAAAGCTGGGCTAAGATTATAAGTATACAAAAAAATGCTCATCGGTTGATGAGCATTTTTTATTGCTGTTTTTTCGCCTTGAGTTATTTGATTTCATTAAAGGACTTATTGCAGTAGTTGATCAACTGCCGCATGTCCTGCTTGCCCCAGTTCCAGGCCCGGAATTCCTTCAAAAATTCCTCTGAGCAATAGTTTAAGTAGTTGTCCTCTGCTTCTTCCAAAATCTGCCGGGGATCCATGGCCTTGATTTCCGCCAGCCGGCTTTGTCTGATATAAGCCGGGTCGTTTAAGAGAGACTTGCGGCTGACCGGCTTTAACTGGCAGCCCCAGCTGGCTGCCCGGGCGCTGGCCAGGTGCAAGAAGGCAGCATTGTGGGTAATGCAGTCCTGCAGGATCTGCTGGCCCCGGCCAGATTGTCTGGGCATCTCCAGGCTAAAGCAGTACTGCCGGTCTAAAGTCAGAAAAAGACCGTGATTGTCAAGGCACTCAAACAGCTTTATCTGGTGCAGGCCTACCAGGTCAAGCGGCTTGTGGCGCATGATGAAAAAAGAGAAATAGGCATGTGAGCCAAAAGACTGGACGTACTGATCAGACATTCCGATCTGCCGGCAGAGCTGCTTTTTAATAGTCAGTTCGTGAGCTGGCTCCTTCTTTCTCAGTTCATGAACCAGGCGGCGGCAAGTCTTCTTTTTAAGCAAGACCCAGCCGGCAGCAGCGTCATAAACGATCGTCCGGTACTTGCCCAAAAGCAGGTCCATCTGGAAGTCGTAGGCCGCGACCGTCTTCGGATTTATCTGGTAGTTTTCATCTGCCTGGGCCGCTATTTTCCCGCTGGCCAGTAAGGCAGGCAGATTCTGCCGGTCAACCACCGCCACATTCATATCGCAAATTTTCTTTCTCGTTCTCATTTTCTCCTAAATAAGCTCCTAACACTATTTACCGTTTATATGTTGTTATTTTTCTCCTAGTCTAATTTAACAAAAAGGTCTTTGTGAAGCAAGCGGTTTCATTGATTTCGGCCAACTTTTATCATCTTTGTATGCGCTTCCGGTATTGGTTGATTTTCCAGCCGGGGACGTGTAGAATATTTTCCGTAAAAGTCCGCTTGTTTTTATCCGGACAAGTCAAGTTTTGCTAGAAGGAAAATGAAAATTTGCAAGTCGACCTTATCTCACTGACAATCTCAGGGCTGGTCCTGCTGGTCTTGATCCTCAACATTCTCTATTCCCCGGCCTTCAACCGCCTGGACCGGAAGCTGCACAAGAAACTGGTGCGGACGCAGAAGAATATTTTTTGGAAGATCATCGCCTTCATCAACGAGCCCAAGCTGGTCATTGTCTGGGACGTCTTGATTGCCGGCCTGCTTTTAAACGAAGACAATTACCGGCTCGGCCTTTGGGTCCTGGCTACCTTAGGCGTGACCGATGCCGCCGGTTTTATCGTCAAGCACCTGGTCAAGCGGAGCCGCCCTCATGCCCACCTGTCTGAAGAAGAAGGCTACAGCTTCCCCAGCGGCCATGTCTTAGGGGCAACGACCATGTGCCTCATCCTTTACGCCCTGCTCAGACGGGAATTTGACCAGTTCTTTGCCCTAATTCTTTTGGTCTACTGGCTTTTTGTGGTTATCTCCCGCCTTAACCTCCGGGCCCACTACCCGTCAGACGTCCTGGGGGCCGTGGCCTTGTCGGTCTTTTGCTTTACAGTAGTGCAGACAATCTATGCTGCCCTCTTTTTGAAGTAAAAGATAGTACATAACAGAGACGATAACGATATATAGGAGCAAAAAATCCAGAGTTCTAACTTAACAGAACCCTGGATTTTTTATTTTGCAGCTTATTAATTGTGAAAGCCGACCATGAGCCCCCCTCTTTCCGCGTAGAAAGAGCACAGGCCCCGCATTGGCCGGATGGTAATCTCAGCCTCCGGATATTCTGCTAGCAGCAGTTCCTTCAGCTTCTCAGCATCAGCTTCGTTTTCGCAGTGGTCAATCACGACCCGGCCGCCCTGGTACTTTTCTTCCTTCATCTGCTTGACCAGTTCCCGCAGGGCCTTCTTCATCCCTCTGGCCTTGGTCAAAGGCTGCAAGTCACCGTCAACACTGGCCGTCCCGATTAAATTGATCTTCAGCATCCCCGCAATTTTGGCCACGGCTGGCGACACCCGGCCGTTTAAGGACAGGTTTCGCAGGGACTGGAGGACGAAAAGCAAATGCGTTTTGGTCCGGTACTCGGCAATTCTGGCTTCCAAGTCAGCAAAGCGGAGCTTGTCATCTTTAAGAATGCTTTCGATCCCTTCCAGGATTACTTCCAGTTCCGGACCGGCTGACCGGGAGTCAACGACCACGATCTGGACATGCGGGTGGGTCTCTAAATAGATGTCTCTGGCCTGCAAGGCGGAAGAGTAGGTCCCCGACAAGCCGCTGGTAATCGTCACGATCACTGCCTTCTCGCAGCCCTCCAAACTGTCCAGCCAGCGCTGAATGCTTGGCGCGGCAGTCTTGCCTGCCTCCCGGCTGGCCTCCATCTTGTTCAAAAAAGCGCCCATGTCCAGCTGCTCGTCATCCAGCCAATTTTCCTGGCCGATGGTTAAAGTCAGGGGCACGACCTCAAGGCCGCGGCTTGGGTCAGTCAAAGTATTGGCGCTTGAATCAACTATCAGTCTCACGTTTTCCATAATATTATCCCGATTCTACATTGTCTCTGGCAGCTTTTCCTGCCTTGTCTGTTTCTAAATCTATTTTAACAGTTTTTCCTTAACCGGGGGATTTTTTCACTAACCGCTTTCAAACTTGGATTTTTACCAAACTTTCTTAGCAAAAAGTAAAATTTGTAAAAAAGCGGTTTTTGGAATCGTTTTCAAAAAACTAGCTGTTTACGGATTCACAAGCTTATACTATAATGAACTTGTAAATAATTACAGAGCGAATGCTCTTGCTGTCGGAGAATTCCTCCGCCAGCGTATTTTAAGGAGGATTTTTTAATGACCAAGGTTGTTATTGAAAACGTTCATGCTAGAG
>SFHY01000048.1 GCA_004556255.1 Lactobacillus delbrueckii | reverse complement strand
CAGGCCGCTGCTGGATGTTCAGTGCTTTGAACACCATGCGTCACTCAATCCAAAAGGAATTCAAGCTGAAGGGCTTTGAATTGTCACAGAGCTACACCTTCTTCTGGGACAAGTTTGAAAAGTCAAACTTCTTCTTTGAAAACGTGATCGGCTCAGCTGACAAGCCACTGGGCGACCGGAAGGTCTCCTTCCTCTTTGCCACTCCGCAATCAGACGGCGGGCAATGGGACATGCTCTGCGGCTTGATTGAAAAGTACGGGATCGTGCCGAAGAAGGTTTACCCGGAAACTGCTAACTCAGAAAACTCCCGCGCTTTGGACGACACTTTGAACACCATGCTCCGCAAGGGCGGCTTGGAACTGCGTGCTTTGGTCAATGAAGGCAAGAGCGAAGAAGAAGTTCAAGCGCACAAGGCTGAACTTTTGGACGCTATCTTCCGCATGCTGGCTACCTCATTAGGCTTGCCGCCAAAGAGCTTCAACTTCGAATACACTGATGACGAAGGCAACTACCACATTGACAAGGACATCACCCCGCAAGACTTCTTCAAGAAGTACGTTGGCTGGGACCTGGAAAACTACATCTCAGTCATCAACGGGCCTACTGCTGACAAGCCATACAACAAGGTCTTCTCAGTTGAATACCTGGGCAACGTGGTTGGCGGCCGGCAAGTCCGCCACCTCAACTTGGAACTGACCAAGTTCAAGGAACTGATTGTCAACCAATTAAAGCAAGGCGAAGTTGTTTGGTTTGGTTCAGACGTTTCCAAGGGCGGCGACCGGGAAGCCGGCCTTTTGGACACTAAGATCTACCAAAGAGACCAGCTTTTTGACTACGACTTCTCAATGAGCAAGGCTGACCGTCTGGACTCAGGCGAAAGCATGATGAACCACGCCATGGTTATCACTGCCGTTGACTTGGTTGACGACAAGCCAACTAAGTGGAAGATCGAAAACTCATGGGGTGATAAGCCAGGCTTTAAGGGCTACTTTGTCATGAGCGACGAATGGTTCGACCAATTCGTTTACCAAGCCGTTTTGAACAAGGCCTTCCTGCCAGAAGACGTTAAGCAGGCTTACGACGAAGGCAAGGAAAACCCAATCGAACTCTTGCCATGGGACCCAATGGGCGCTTTGGCTTTCGACTTCTAAGAGAATTGAATAGATATGAAAAACGAGTTGCATCGCGCAACTCGTTTTTTGGTGTGTATGGAAAAGTATAATCAGTTAAAAAGCTTAGTGAGAAGCCCCGCTGACCGTGTCAACCGCGAGTTCACTCTTGGCGCTGTCTGCCGCGATCCGGCCAAAAGTAAAGACGTCAGCTAAGGCGTTGCCGCCCAGGCGGTTGCCCGCGTGAACCCCGCCGGCATTTTCACCAGCACAGTAAAGGCCCGCGATCTTTTCCCCTGCTTCATTTAAGACATGGGCAGCCGCGTCAATCTTCAAGCCGCCCATGGTGTGGTGCATGGCTGGCTGGCGCGGAGTAGCGTAGAATGGGCCATTTTCAACCCGGTGGTCAAAGACGCTCTTGTGGAATTCCGGGTCATCCCCCTGGTCAACGTATTGGTTGTACTTCTTGATGCTTGCCAGTAAGTGGTCTGGGTCAACCTTGATCTGCTCTGCCAACTCTTCCAGAGTGTCAGCCTTGTAGAGCTGGCCGCTGGCGATTTCCTGCTTGATCTTGTTTTCATCAGTGTTGTAGGCAGAATTCTTGATCGTTTCATCAGCAATCAAGTAGAAGAGGCCGCCATTAGCGATCGCTGCCTTGGCCAAGGTGTCCCGGCCTGCGTATTCGTTGACGAAGCGGTCACCCTTTTGGTTGACCATGACAAAGTCAGCTGGCGGAACTTGCAGACCGGTATTGTATTCACCGGTCTTCGGGTCAGCAACTGGCATCATCTGGGTAAAGCCCATGCCGACTAAGGCAGCCCCTGCTTGAAGGCCCAAGTTGATCCCGTCACCAGTAATGTATGGGGCGTTGGTCGTCTTCATGTTGTCTGGAATATCATCCCAGTAAGTGTTGTACTTTTGCAGCATCTTGGTGTTGGCGCTGTAGCCACCCGCCGTCAAAATTACAGCCTTGGCATGTACAGTCAGCTTGTCAGTCTTCACGCCCACTACTCGGCCATCTTCAAGCAAAAGGTCCGTTACTTTTGCATCGGTAAAAGTCTGGCCGCCATGTTCATCGTAGTACTTCTTCAAAGCCTTGATATAGCCAAAGCCATCGCTTTCTACCGGCTTGTGGGCCCGGCGCCAAAGGGCACCAACTGGCATGGTTACGGCTGACATATTGAAGTCAACACCAACCGAAGCCAGCCACTTAACAGATTCCAGGGCATGGTCAGTCAAAGTCTTGGCCAAAGAGTAGTCGCTGTAAATTTCATTGCCCTTCAGGTCAACCCGCTTGCCGCCCAGGTAAGTTTGCAGGCGGTGGAAGAGAACGGAGTCAAAGAGGTAGTCTTTCCCGCTGTCCAGGTAGTCCTTGATCTGCTTTTGCATTTCCTTGAAGTCTTCCCGGTATTCCGGCGCGATTTCGTCTTCCTTGACTTCCATCATTTGCTCCAGGGTGACGTTTTCCCCTGGCAGGGCTGGAAACTTGTTTTGCCATTCCGGGTCAGCCGCGTTCAAAAAGCCGCCTGACCGCATAGTGTTGCCGCCGACAGTTGGCGCCTTTTCAAGCAGGGCAACCTTTAAGCCGTTTTGCAAAGAGCGGACAGCAGCGGTAAAGCCAGCCCCGCCGGCACCAACAACCGCCACGTCAACCGTGACTTCCCCGCTTTCGCTTTCTGCCTCTTGGTACTTTGGCCGCTGCTTGAATTCTTCAGCATCCCCGCCAGCCATTTCAATCGCCTGGCCGACCCCGTCCAGGATCCCCCGGCTAGTCAGGGAAGCCCCGGAGACAACGTCAACGTTTAAAGTTTGTCCCTTAACAATCGCTTCTGGGATCCGCTTTAAAGCCGCGTCTGAGATGCCAGCCGTTTCCCCTTCAGCAACCTTGACGTCTTCGATCCGGTCTCCGTCAACCGTCACCGTCAGCTTAAACTTGCCATTATGCCCTTGCGCGTCAACCGTGTATTTTCCAGCCTTCATTTTCTTGCTTCTTTCTATTGCATTTTAATAATTTTTTCTCAACCGTGATCGTAACACTTGAAAAAAACGCTTGCAACGGTAAATTGTGATTTTTTTCATTAGTTAAAAAGAAAACTGTCTTTTCGGGATTTTTGAAAGCCGCACAGGAAGTTTTTCTATTTCTTCTGCGAAAATTTCATAACCATTTTCCAATTGACAATCCCCACCCTAGCTGTTAAATTATAATTATAAAATCCTTAATGTTATTTTAATGTATCAACCCACTAAAATCGTGTAACAGAGGAGATCAACATGGGGAAAAAGCTACCGCTTGCCACAGCTTTAGCGGCTGGGCTCCTGCTCAGTGCCTGCGGCAAATCATCTACCACATCCACGGCCAAAACCACGCTCAACTTGATGGAGAGCGACACGATCGCCACTTTTGACCAATCCGCCAGCACCACGGTGCCGATCTGGGACGTCTTAAACCAGATGGACGACGGCCTCTTCCGCTCAGACAAGAACAACAATCCTGTCCCAGCCCTAGCCAAAAAGACGGTCAAGTCCAATGGCGGCAAGCGCTACACCTTCTACCTCAAGACCGCCAAATGGTCCAACGGCGATGACGTGACCGCTGAAGACTTCGTCACCGCCTGGAGAAAAGGCGTGGCTCCAACTGCCCTGTCCGGCTACAGCTACATCTACCAGGGCATCAAGAATGCCACCGCCATCCAAAATGGCAAAAAGAAGCCCGAAACTTTAGGCGTCAAAGCCGTAGGCAAGCATAAACTGGTCGTTGACCTGGAATACCCGATCCCAACCTTCACCAAGAAGCTGACCATGACCAGCTTTTTGCCGCAAAACACCAAACTGGTCAAGAAATATGGCAAAAAGTACGGAACCAGCATGAAGACCTTCGCCTCAAACGGTGCCTTCAAACTTGGCAGCTGGAAGGCCGGCTCAAACACCTGGACTTTGGTCAAGAACCCTAACTACTACGCTAAATCTGAAGTTAAATTATCTAAGATCAAGTACCAAGTCGTTAAAGAAGCCAACACCGCCCACCAGCTTTTCCAGCAAGGCAGCCTGGATGACGCCTTAATCAGCGGCACAACTGCTCAAGGCCTGCAAAAGGACAAGCACTTAAAGCAAGTCGACCGATCCGGCAACTACTTCATCCGCACCAACCAAGCTAAAGGCCGGGCTTTAAGCAATGACAAGCTCCGCCAGGCCCTCTACTTAGTCATCAACAGAAAGCAGCTGGCTGAAAAAGTCATGGCCAACGGTTCTAAGCCTTCCTACACTTACTCTTCACCAGGCGCTGCCAAATACCCTGGCACCAATAAGGACTTCGCTACTGTCGCTAAGCCAAAGGAAACCTACAATGTTGCCAAGGCAAAAAAGCTCTGGAAGGAAGGCCTAAAAGAACTGGACAAGTCCAGCGTCACTCTGACTTTGGTCGGCTACGACACTTCTACTGACAAGAACCAGGCCGAATTTTTGCAATCACAAATCGAAAGCAAGCTCTCCGGCGTCAAAGTTGAAGTCAAGTCTCTCCCGTTCTTATCTGCCTACAACCTGGCCGTTAAAGGCGAATTTGACCTCCAACTGAGCTACTGGCTCAACGACTACGCTGACCCAATGAGCGAACTGGAAACCCAGGAGCTGAACAACTCCCACAACTTCGGCAAGTACACTAGCAAGAACTTCAACAAGCAGCTCAGCCTGGCCAAGTCCAAGAACGCTACTTCCCAAAAGGCCTACTTCAAGAACCTCTTGAACGCCCAAAAACAGCTGAGTAAGGACAACCCGGTCATCCCGCTCTGCACCGAAGTTGAAGACCACCTGGTCAACTCTAACCTCCGCGGGGTTCTCTGGAACACCACCGGTACGGCCGACTACACCCGGGCCTACTTCAAGTAAGGAGGACATATGGCTAAAGCAGTTTTTTGGCTGAAAAACGGGGCCAAGATCGTCTTGGATCTTTTGCCAGACGCCGCCCCGAATACCTGCGCCAGCTTTGTCTGGGCCGTCAAGCACCATATCTATGATGGCCATGCGATCCAGCGGATCGTTCCCGGCAAATGGGTCGATTTAAGCTACAATGCCTTTGGCAAAAAAGAGGCCAAGTACCTCCTGCCCAATGAATTTGACCTGCATCCCGGTCTGACGCCAGTTCCCGTCACTGCCGGAACTGCCTGCATGGGCGGCTATGACGAATTGGGCCTGGCCGGCTGTGAAGTCTTCTTTCCCTTGACCGACCAGCCCCAACTGACCGGGACCTACCCTGTCTTTGCCAAGATCGTCTCAGGCTTTGATGAAATCGAGCGCCTGGGCCAGGTCCAAACCCGGCCCGTGACTGACTTTCCTTATGAAGGAGTCGAGGTCAACGAACCTGTTATTCCACAAGTTATCGACAAGGTTAGCTTGGAACCGGCAGATTTCACCCTGCCTGATCCTATCCACATGACCCACGGTCATCTCCCCTTGACCTGGCAATAATTTTACGCATGAAAAAAGCTTTTCCCCGCAATCCTGAGGAAAAGCTTTTTCTTTCTGTCTTTTACCAAATGTGCAAAAGTCTGGTCCGGTCCAGCTTGCTCAAATTAAACTGGTGAACGTGTGATTTCTCGTTCTCCGGAAATTCTCTGACAAAGTCAGCCACGTTGTAAAGGCCGGTCGTGTAAGACCAGGTCCCCTTAACCTTCTTGACCGGGTCCAGCATCTCGTTTCTGATCGGGTAAGCCGAAATCAAAAAGTGCTTGTGGTGGAACTTAAAGGCAAAGTATGGCAGACGGAACTCGTCGACCACCTCTTCCTTGGTCTTGCCGATCGTCACCACATTCCGGTAAGTCCCGTACTTTTCACTGAACTTGTCGTTGAAAGAGAAGTAGAAGTTGGAAATGTGCACATGTGGAAAATCTTCTTCTGCCACCTCATCAGGTATGGCAATCACATGTGAATAATGGTCCAGATTGTTCTCTCTCTGCTGCAGGGCCTGCTCCATCTGGTTGGGCTTGATCCCCTTGACCCACTTGGGCAGCTCCGGGTGCGCCTTGTAAGAATTGTACATCATCGTGATGACTTCCGGCTTCACCCAGTCGTATTGCATCCGGATCTGGTTTCTCTTCAACAAACCTTCCAGGGTCTGGTTCTGCATCAAATCAACCACATAGCACTCGTAATGGTACTTCTCGCACCACTTCTTGTAGTGATCGATCTCGCTGGCGACAATGTGGGTCCCGTCCACGATGACGGTTTCTCCATAGGACATCTTGTGCTCGACCAAGTTATCCTTCATCCGCTTGGTCTGTTCCGTGACATGCCGCGGAATAACCTGGTGCAGAACGTCAGTCTTCTGGTCATAGTAAACGGTCAGGTCCGCCAAAAGCAGGCGGATCTCATCCCCGCTGATCGCGTACGGCAATAAGTGGTGCCGGGCGATAAATGAAGACTTGCCAGAGCCGGGCGCGCCTCTCAAAAGAAATAATTTGCGCATACTTAGCTCCATTTTAAAAAATCTATTTTGAATATATCAGAATAAATTTTACCATAGATTGCCCCCGACATTTAACAATCTGGCAAAAGTCGCCATAAATTTTTGCTTTTTCTAATTTTTTGCCTGCATGTCCTTGCCGTCCCGGTCACCCACGATAAAGACCAGTTCCGTCTGGCAAACCAGGTCCCCGTTTACTTTAGCCACTGCCGCCACGCTCCCCGTCTTCGCCCGGACCTTGAGCATCTTCACTTCCATCTCTAAAACATCCCCCGGCCGGACCATCCTTCTGAACTTGGCCTGGTGGATCGCCCCCAGATAGGCAGTCTTCTTGTAAAAGGCCGGTGACTTCAAGATCAAAATCGAGGCCGCCTGGGCCAAAATTTCAATGATCAAAACCCCGGGCATCACCGGATTTCCCGGGAAATGCCCTTGGAAAAAGGGTTCGTTGATCGTCACGTTCTTCACGGCCTTGATCCTTTTGTCAGCTTCCAGTTCCTCCACCCGGTCGATATAGCAGATCGGGTAGCGGTTGGGAATCAAATCCATTACTTCTTGGGCTGTCATTACTGGCATCTTGTCACACTTTCTGTTTATAAAATCTTTTCAAAAGTTTTCTAATAACTCGTGATTAAGTGTAACACTCCCAAAAACGATGTCAAGTTTTTCAATAACCGCTGATTTTTGGCCAAAATAAAAAACAGGCCTCAGCCTGTTTAAGTCATCAGTTGGTGATCATCTTATCCACAATGTTCAGCTCCTGGTCAAAGTCATAGACGATGGCCTGGGCGTTAGGCACCTCCAGCTTGAGGATATCCACATTGTTGATGTCTTCTAAATGTTTGATCAGCGCCCGTAGGCTGGACCCATGGGCCACGATCAGCTGGTCTTCTCCAGCCATTAAGCGGCTGGCCACCTCGTCTTCATAGTAAGGCAACAGGCGGAGCTGGGTCTGGTGCAGGCTCTCCGCCCTTGGCAAAAGCTGAGGGTCTACCCCCCAATAGCGGCGGTCAATGCTTGGCGACCCTTGCGCTGGCGGGACGGCGTCAAAGCCCCGCCGCCACTCTAAAACCTGCTCTTTGCCGAAAATCTTCCTGGACACGTCCTTGTCCAGGCCCCGCAGGGCCCCGTAGTGGCGTTCATTCAGCCGCCAGGTCTTTGCAACCGGCAGGTATAAAAAGCCCGCGGCTTCTGCCGCGATATTCGCCGTCTCAATTGCCCTCGACAAAAGGGAGGTGTGAATCATAGTCGGGTGAAAGTCCCCGACTTCTTTTAATTTCTCCCCCGCTGCCCAGGCCTGCCGCCGGCCCTTGTCTGTCAAGGGGACGTCATTCCAGCCTGTATATACGTTTGCCGCATTGGCCTGGCTTTCCCCATGCCTCAGCAGTGCCAACTTTGCCATAATTTTTTGCCTTCTAGAGCCAAAAAGCCCAGATTCCAGTAATGATGAAGAGGATGCCTAAGATGACAAAAGCCTTGCCCCCCAGCCCCTTCTGCTTGACGCCCTGCTTCTGCCGGCGCAGGCGCGTGATGCCGGTAATTAAATCCCAGATGCCGAAAAGCAAGACGGCATAAGGAACCCACCAGGAATGAACGTTCATATTAGCCCCACAACTTTACCGCGTAATAAATGGCCACAGCCAGAATCCCGGCCCCGGTCAGGTAGTAAGACTGGGCAGGCAGGCTGCCCTTTTTCCCCATCCGCTGGGCGTTATAGCCCCGGGCAAATTCCCACAGGCCCACGATCACCAGCAAAACGATCGTAAAAGTGTGCGTATCCCACTTCATCTTCTAGTCTGTCTCCTTGTTCATAAATCTTCAGCCTTGCAGTTGTAGTCGACAATTTCAAAATTGCCTTCTTCGTCCAAAATCCCCCGGCTGACGCTGCCGTTGTCCGGGAAGGTGATGTCATGCAGGCCGTCGCTTTCCTTCCAGTACTTGATCCCCAGGGTCTTAATAAAGTCCCCGTGGGAAACCAGCAAGACCCGGCCTTCACCGATCGTTTCTTTTCTCAAGACCTTGATGGCCCGGCTCATTCTGGTTTCCAGCTCTTCCGTGCTTTCAGCCAGGTGGCGGGGATCAGCTTGTTTGGTAAC
>SFHY01000047.1 GCA_004556255.1 Lactobacillus delbrueckii | reverse complement strand
GGATAGATCTTGTACAAGACAAAGGGAATAACCAAAACTGACAAAATTCCCGGCACGCTAGCAGCTACGAACCACTGCATCCAGCTGATCGTAATTCCTTGCGTCTTAGCTAGACCCAACGCAATCATGTTCCCAGCCAAGCCGGTCAGGAAAAGACCACTGGTCGCGTTATTGACTTCGTATTCATTGAAGACCAGGTAGGAGCCGATTTTCCTTTCTGTCCCATCCTTAGGATCAGAACCCATTTCCCGGGCTAAATTATCGATAATTGGATACATGATCCCATTAACCCGGGCATTGTTTGACGGAATCCCGATTGCCAGAATTGCTTCAACAACTGACAAGGCATAAGCCAGGCCCAGGGTCTTTTTGCCAAAAGCTCTGACAAAAAGATATGCGATCCGCTTGCCCAAGCCGGATTTGATAAAACCGGCAGCCATAAACATGCACATGGCCACCATCCAGGCCGTTGAATTGCCAAAACCGGCAATGACCTCATCCATTTTCAGCAAGCCCAGAACAACCGCGATTGTTGCTCCAGTCAGGGTTGTGGCCATCATCGGCATTGGCTTGGTCACGCAGCTGGCAATTGTCGCCACAAAGATCGCGAACATCTGCCAGGCACTGTTGCTGATTGCCGCTGGTTTAAGCGGCGTCAAAAGCCAGAGGCCAAGCCCAAGGACTAGGGGCACAAGCCAGTTTTTCCATTTTATTTTAGTCAACATGGTCGGCCTCCGCTATTTAGCCTGCTTGATGGCTTTATTTACGGCTTCTTCCAAGGCCCGGGTGGTAGTTGAAGCACCCGAAACCGCGTCAATTTCCGTTGAATTTGCCGCTACGATTTTAGCTGGCAATTCCTTAATAGCCACGGCCCCGATGCCTTCCGTTTCATGGCTTTCCAAAACTTCAACGTTTTCAATCTTTTCGTCCTTGTAAGTCACGCGGACCACGATCTTGCCACCGATACCGGCTTCCGTTGAACCCAGGTATTGGTCCGGCCCGAGTTCAATATTGTCCATCCGCTCGCCGTCTGCCAAGTCGTTGACTGCAGGAAGCGGATTGGTCAAAGCAACTGCTTGGGCATCCGCCTTGACCTTAGCCGCGTTTGTCCCGGAAATCTTGCCGAAGATCAAGCATTCAGCCAGGTTGCCGCCGCCTTGGTAACGGTTGGCGCAAATGCCGCCTAATTCACCTGCTCCATACAAGTGCGGAATTGCCTGGTCATTGGCGTCAAGGATTTCGCCCTTTTCGTTTCTTTGCGGACCGCCTTGCGTGTTTAAAACGGCTGGAGCCAGCTTGATGGCGTATAAATCACCAGCCCCAAACGCCTCCATTCCTTCTGGCTCTCTGCCGAATTCAGCATCCCTGCCACTTTCAGCAAAGGAGTTGAAGCTCTTGACCGTTTCTGCCAGCTTGTCTGCCGGCACGCCCATTTTTTCCGCCAATTCCTGGCTTGAAGCCGCGGAAATGGTATTGTCCAAAAACTTCGGGTAGCGCAGCTGGCCAGTTTTTTTCTTCTCTTCCACAAAGCGGTCATATTGCTTTTGGTCAAAGACCAGCCAGGCGTTGTCATAAGCATGCGGCATCAAGTAGTCGCCATGTTCGTAAATGTGGCCGTGGCGGAACTTGGCATCTTCCTTCATAAAACGGGTCCCGTCATCAGCGATGGCAAAAATTGAACCGTTGTAAAGCAGTTTCCAGTGGCCGATCTGCCGGCCCCGTTCACCATCCTCTTCTTGGAAGGTGTAACTAGGAACTACGCCAAGCGATTCATAGTTAGACATGTGCCAGAGCTTAGCGCCAACTTCTTCAGCCATCGTAATCCCATCACCGCGGTTGTAAAGAGTACCAAATGGCGTCAATTTAGTAATGTGCAGGTAATTCTGCTGCATAACCGGATTGTTTTCAAAGCCGCCCGTTGCCAATACAAGCCCGTTTTTAGCATGGATGTAGTAGTCCTTGTGGTTGCGGGTAACTACTGCCCCGACAACAGCGCCGGTTTCAGGATCTTGCAGCAAGTGGCTGGCCCGGGAGTTCAGCCAGACATCGATTTGGTCCTTGCGGTCCAAGACAGTCTTCCGGATCGTCTTCCAAAATTCCGCGTCAAAGTCGCGGTTGTGGACCAAGGCAAAGTCAAAAGCTTCAGAGCCTTCATATTCTGGATATTCTGCCATGTGTTCTTTTTCATCCAGAATGTCGCCTGGCTTAACATCACGAGACCAAACAAAAGCATCAATGCCAAAGTGCTCCTTGAACATGTCAGTCATGTGGTAGATCCCATCAGTATAAACGTCCATCATCTTTTCCGGAATTTGGAAAGGAGCGGCCAAGCGCTTAAAGTACTTGTTGATCTTTGCGTAGTCCGTTGCCATTGCCACGTGCTGGGCTGAGTAGCGGGTATTGCCGCCCTCATGGCCAAACGGAGCCGCGTCAACCAATAAGACATGGGCACCTGCATCAGCCGCGAACCGGGCCGCATTACCGCCGGCACCGCCGAAGCCTAAAACCAGGACGTCATAATCTGCATTCCACTTTGTATTTTTAGTCGCGTACATCCTTCTTACCTTACTCTCTTTGATAAATTATTTTTCTCTTTTAGAACAAGCATTTTATAGCAAAGATATTTCTGCTTGGCAATATTTTTTGCAAGCGTTTTATTCACAAATAGCCAGTGAGATCCTTGCTATAAGTAGCTTAACGGCTCGTGAAGCCGAATAAATATTTTTTTGATTTTTGGCAAAAAAGTGTTTAAAATAAACATAATCTATTTAACGATAAATCTGATTTATCAATAAAAAAGAAAGAACGAGTAGTTGCTTACAATACGGGAAAGGATTTTTATATGGAATTCAGAGATCTGCGCTATTTTATCGACTTGGTGGAAAGTGAAAGCTATCATGCCACCGCTCAAAAGAACCAGGTTACCCAACCGGCCATCAGCGCCATGGTCAAAAGGCTGGAAGAAGAATGCGGGGTCCAGCTGGTCTTTAAAAAGTCCAGCCGGTCTGCCTTGGTCATCACCCCAGCGGGACAAGTCTTATATAAAAGGGCCAAGAAACTGGTCAAAGAGGAAGAGTCAATAAAGATCGAAGTCAAGCGGGCCAATGCCAACAATTTCCGTTTAGGCTATTCAGAACTGGCCGGCAAGGCCTGGCTGGCATCAGTGATCACCCATTTGAATCAAGGCCGGATGCTGGCAAATATCGAAACTAAAGAAGAAAACTCCCACCTGCTTGAGCAGCATCTGCGGGAGGGCCGCTTTGACGTAATCGTCTTCTCCAGATTAGGCGATGAGCCCTTGCCGGGAATCAAGACTACTCCCTTGCAGCGCTATCAATATGTTTTGGTAGTTGCTGAAGACAGTCCCATGGCCCAGCTGGATGAAATCCGTATTGCCCAGATCAAAGACACGCCCTTGATCATGCGGCACAAGCGCTTTTTATCAAGAACATCCCTGGACCGGCTCTTTGCCAAGACTGGCTTTCAGCCAGCTAAGAAGCTGATTGTCGACAATATTGACGCTACCCTGCAGCTGGTTCGGCAGGGAATGGGGGTCAGCTACTTGATGGATATTGCCGTGGAGAACGCTCCCGGCGTCAAGGCCATCCCTTTAGTGCCAAGCCAGCGGAGCTACTGCTACTCCAGCTTGGGCATCCGCGAGAATTTCATTCCAAATGATGTCCAGAAGCAGTATCTGGAGATCTTGAAGGCGCATCAAGACCTTAATTAAACAAAAATAAAAAGCTGACTTTGTCAGCTTTTTTAACAGTAAAAGGGCCCCGCGTCTCAACACTAACGCGAAGCCCCTTATGCCAATAATATTCAATTTTATTACAAACTGCCCGGCAAGTCGTCATTCTTGATCGGCCCAGTCGCTGTGCACAAACAGAACACCCTTGCGCGGAAGGCTTTCCCGCTAAATCGCGACTGCTGCCTTAGCCTTGGTCTTGCCGACAGCAAACTGACAAATACGCCCTTTCAGGAGGCTCATTCATCAACCATCTTTTCTGTCATTCGCATACGCCCTTTCCATAAGGTTCGTTACGATATTCGAAAGTACTTTCTCTACTTAGGATAATAGCACAAAAGTTAAGCGCTTGCAAGCTTTAGAGGTTAGCCGATTTTTTTCTGCAGGCTCATCATTTCCAGCAAGCTCTGGGCAGTCGCGCTCCCCTCGTTGCCGACCTTCAAGCCGGATCTTTGCAAGGCCTGGTCGATATTCTCCGTCGTCAGCATGCCAAAAGTCACCGGTACCTTGCCAGCTAGGTTCAATTCCATGACCGCGCTGGTTACATTGTTAATAATCATCGCGTAGTGGTCGGTCTCGCCCTTGATCACTGCTCCCAAAGTCATGATCCCGTCATACTTGCCGGAATCGACCAGCTTTTTAGCCGCAAAGCCCAGTTCAAAAGCCCCCGGCACCCAGTAAGTATCAATATCTTCTTCCTTGATTCCAAACTTAAGCAAAGTCTCGGCCGCGCCGGTCGCCAGGCTCTTGGTTACCAGCTCGTTAAAGCGGGATACCACGATCGCTACCTTGCCGTGGACTTGCTTAAAATCACCTTGAATTACTGCCATCTTTTTTCTTCCTCACTATAAACTGACTAACATGTGCTTAAAACGATCCCGCTTGGTTTCCAGATATCTGCGGTCCTCATCCGTTGCCGCCATCTCCAGGGGCAGGCGGTCGGTAATTTCCACCCCGGCCTCTTCCAATTGCTTGATCTTGTCCGGGTTATTGGTCAAAAGCTGTACCTGCTTAATCCCTAAATCCTTGATCATTTTGGCGGCCACGTCATACTTACGCTCATCTGGAGCAAAGCCCAAAAGCAGGTTGGCGTCATAAGTATCGTGCCCCTGGTCCTGCAGGGCATAAGCCCGAAGCTTGTTGGTCAAGCCAATCCCCCGTCCTTCTTGGTTGAGGTAGAGGATAACCCCGGACCCTTTTTCTTCAATCTGCCGCATGGCCTGGTGGAGCTGGTGGCCGCAGTCGCAGCGCTTGGAGCCAAAGACGTCCCCGGTCAGGCACTTGGAGTGTATCCGCAGCATTACCGGCTCATTTTTGGCAATATCGCCTTTCTTAATCACCAAGTTGCCATTGCCGTAATCCTTGATTTCAAAATCACCGTAGTCAGTTGGTAGGTTTACGAATTCTGACCGGCTACTCGCGAAGCTCCGGCAGTACTCCTGCAATTCCGCGATCGTGAAGTATGGCAAGTCGTATTCCTTGGCGATTTCTTCCAGTTCCGGCCGGCGGGCCATGTGCCCGTCTTCCTTCAAAATTTCGCAGATGTAGGCCACTTCCACCTCACCAGCCAGTCTGGCCAGGGTGACTGAAGCTTCCGTGTGCCCGTTTCTTTCCAAAACTCCCCCGTCTTTAGCGACCAGCGGGAAGCAGTGGCCTGGCTTGAAGAAGTCTTCTGGCTTAGAATCCGGGTCAGCGAGCGCCTTGATCGTGGTTGCCCGGTCGTAAGCTGAGATCCCCGTAGTCGTTGTCTTGTAGTCAACGCTGACAGTGAAGGCCGTCCCGAACGGGTCCGTGTTATCCTGCCACATCTGCGGCAGTTCCAGTCTTTCCGCGATCTCCCGGCCGATACTGGTGCAGAGCAGGCCCCGGGCATGCTTAGTCATGAAGTTGATTTTTTCCGGAGTAACCTTACTGCCCAAACCGATCATGTCCCCTTCGGCTTCCCGGTCTTCATCATCGGCCACGATTACCAGGCCGCCCTGTTTCATCCAGGCAATTGCATCTTGAATCTTTTTGACATCCATCTTTATTTCCTCGTGTCTTCTACTTGTCCAATTCATTTTTTAAAAAAGCTGCCAGATTGGCTTCCACGTACTTGCCCAGCACGTCAGTCTCCAGGTTGACCTGGTCGCCGACTTGCAGGCCAGATAAATTCGTTTCATCCTGGGTGTGGGGGATCAGGCCAACTGAGAACCAGTCATCACCAGTGTTCATCACCGTCAAGCTGGTTCCGTTGATGGCCACTGACCCTTGCGGGACAACCTGCTTTTTCAAGCGGTCCGGCAGGAAAAAGCGGAGCTCTAAGGCATTTTCGTTTTGCTGAATTCCAGTTACAGCAACCGTCTCATCAACGTGCCCGCTTACGATATGCCCTTCAAAGCGGCCACCTACTGGCACGCTGCGTTCCATGTTCACTTGGTCGCCGGCCTGCAGATTTTTGAAAGTCGTCTTGTCAAAAGTCTGCGGCATCATGGTTACCGTAAAGCTGTCTTCGGAAAAAGTTTCCACCGTCAGGCAGCAGCCGTTGACGGCGATTGAGTCGCCGATTTTTACCCCGGCCAGCTTTTCCGGGACCGTTTTAACCGTCAAAACGATCGTCTTGCCTTCCTGCTCCAGGCGCTGAATCCGCGCCTTTCCGCTTACCAAACCACTAAACATCCTTGATCCTCCCATAGATTCTTACATCGTCGCCGACTTGCTTAATTTGGATATCCTTTAAGTCCAGAGCTTCCGCGGCTACAGCTGCTTCCGTCCCCCGGCCCAAAAAGCGGGGAGCGACATAGCTGATCACGTCATTGACCAAGCCGGCGGCCAGCAGACTCTCTTGCAAATGAGCCCCGCCTTCAGCGTAAATGCTCTGCACGCCTTGGTCAGCCAGAATTTTTATGCTGGTCGAGATTTTTCCATTCGGCAGGGCAAAAATCTTTACCTGCTTTGGCAAGTCCTGCTCTAAGAAAGCCGGATTTTCTGTCAAAATCCAGGTCTCAGCCCGCTTGTCGGAAAATAAACGCAAATCCAAGTGATCAAGCAGGCGGCCCCGCCGGTCCAGCACAACTCTAACTGGCGGGTGAACCAGGTCCACGCTAGTCAATAGCAAAGGATCGTCGATAATCGCCGTTTCTGACCCGATCAAGACAGCTTGGTAACCAGCCCGTTCCTGGTGGACCCGGGCCCAGGCCTCAGCACCTGTAATCGCGGTCCGCTCGCCCTTTTTAGCCAGCATGTGGTCCAGGGTCACGGCCTGCTTCAAAGTCACGTAAGGCAAACCTGTTTGGTAAAAGTAGTTGTAGTGGTCATTCAGCCGGCTTGCTTCTTTTGCCAAAAGACCAGTGCTTACTTCAAGGCCCGCCTGCCGCAAAGCAGCGATACCCTTGCCCGTTACCAAGGAATGGGGATCGGTTGCTCCGACCACCACCCGCTTGATCCCGCTGTCAATGATCAGCTGGGTGCAGGGCGGCTGCTTGCCGTAGTGGCAGCAAGGCTCTAAAGTCACGTAAATAGTGGAATTGGATAATTGTTCCGGAGTCAATTTGGAGATGGTATCACGTTCAGCATGGAAGCCGCCGTAGTGCTGGTGGAAGCCAGTCGCCAGGACTTTGCCGTCCTTGACCAGGCAGCTGCCGACTCTGGGGTTGCGCCAGGTAGCATTGCCAGCCTTGCGGGCCGCGACAATCGCCAGACGCATGTATTCTTCATCTGATGCCATCCAATCACTCCTTTCATTGCACGAAAAAAGCCCCGAGGAAATCCTCGAGGCCTAATAATCGATATCAAAATTAAATAGCAGCATCGCCAAATAAGCGATACGACATAGCAAAAATTGTATCGTTCTGTCTCCCATCTAGACTTTAACTATCGGTACCCTCACTTGGGATTCAGCCGCATATAGCGGGTCGCGGACTTTACCGCCGGTCGGGAATTTCACCCTGCCCCGAAGAACATTATTCAATTCACGTTTCTTATGTTACCTGTTTTTGAAAGCCCTGTCAAGCAGGAAAAAGATATTTTTTATCTTTCTCCTCTTTGCAATCAGCAATTCCTTGGAAATAAAAAGCAATAGAAACAAAAAAAGCAACGACCTAAGTCGCTGCTTTAATTACGGTCCATGCGGGATTTGAACCCGCGATCTCCTCCGTGACAGGGAGGCGAGATAGACCACTGCTCCAATGGACCATATGGAGGATACAGGGCTCGAACCTGTGACCCTCTGCTTGTAAGGCAGATGCTCTCCCAGCTGAGCTAATCCTCCGATGCACCCAGTAGGACTTGAACCTACAACCTTCTGATTCGTAGTCAGACACTCTATCCAGTTGCGCTATGGGTGCGCTGGAATATTCTGTTTGCTAACGCTGCTGCGTTAAGCGGAAGACGGGATTCGAACCCGCGACCCCCACCATGGCAAGGTGATGTTCTACCACTGAACTACTTCCGCATGTTCGCTTAATGCGAGATCGGGAAGACAGGATTTGAACCTGCGACCCCCTGGTCCCAAACCAGGTGCTCTACCAAACTGAGCCACTTCCCGGTACTCCGCCTGTCAGACTCGAACTGACGACATCCTGATTAACAGTCAAGCGCTCTACCAACTGAGCTAAGGCGGAATGTTAAGCGCGGCAGCTTCCTATCCTCGCAGGCAGTTTCCCACCAACTACTTTCGGCGTTAAGAAGCTTAACTACTGTGTTCGGCATGGGAACAGGTGTATCCTTCTTGCCATTGCCACCGCACTCTCTTTGAGCTTGCACGCTCAAAACTAAATATCTCTTCCAAGTCAAAACCTTCATTGCTTTGCTCTTTTGGTCAAGTCCTCGACTGATTAGTACCGGTCCGCTCCAAGCCTCACGGCTCTTCCACTCCCGGCCTATCTACCTCATCGTCTCTGAGGTGTCTTACTTTCTTGAAGAAATGGGAAATCTCATCTTGAGGGGGGCTTCGCACTTA
>SFHY01000046.1 GCA_004556255.1 Lactobacillus delbrueckii | reverse complement strand
ATTTCTTCTGGTTGCTAGTCAAGCGGTCGATCGAGGCTTCGATATTGCCCTGGTCGGTATCGGTCAGCTTACCGGATTTCTTGTTGAAAACAACCGCGACTTCGTAAGTATTCTTTTTCTTACTGCCCCATTCGTTCTTGATTAGCTTGGCTGCTTCGCTTTCCACGTTGCTTGGCAGGGAGATTTCGCTGTGCGCTCTCGTCAGTGAGTCAACGTTTGGCAAGGCAACCAAAGAAATCACCAGAATGAGCACCCAGGCGATCAAAGCGCCGAGGTGGTTCTTCAGTAACTTCTTCAACGTCCTTTTTCCTTTCTTTATCTTTTACAATCAGTCTACTAAGCTAGGCATTTGACTGCTGGACGCTGGGCGAAACCAGCCGCCAGACCATTTCGTGATAGTTCTCCTCTGCTTCTTGCGGGCTTTCCGAGTATTCCTGGCCTCCCTGGTCCTTAGCGAATCTGTCTAGAAAGACATAGCCCAGGACCGCGCCAACCAAGGCGTGCTGGGAAACCACGTGCTCAGTGTCCACTTGCAGCTGGTCCCCCAAGTCCAGGATCTTGACCACCTCTTTAACCACTTCTGAATCATCAGAAAATTCATCCATGTGGTAAAGGAGAGTCGCTAGGGCCTGGTCTTCCAGAAGCCGGTCGCGGACCACGTCAGCAAACTTAAACAATGCTTCGTGGCCTGACAAACCGACCAGCTGCTTGAGCAGGTCCTGGTAGAGCAGGCGGATCCGGCTGGCCGCGACTAGCGACAGAAGTTGCGAACGGTTCTTCACGTAATGATAGAGCGACTGGCTGCGAACGCCCAGAGCCTTGGCAAGATTTGGCATGGTCGTCTCGCTTAAGCCCCGGCTTTCAATCATTTCCGTGGCTTTGGCCAGGACCTTGTCCAAGTCCAAAGTTCTTTTTTGAGTCATACTTTCTACCATTTCCTTTCAACTGTAGCAATTATATAACTACTGACTGAAGATTTCAATCTACAGATTGTAAATTAATTCTCTTTTTTGTTGAAAGCGGTTCCTAAAAGCGCTATCATATATTCGGATAGGAGATGAAAACTAAAAATGAAAATCTGGTGGTTCGCAAACTTTTACTGGTTCAGTTTACTGATTTATCTAAATGTTTTCATGTTCAATTTTCATTACGCTGACGGCAGCAGCATCAATCCTTTCGTAGTAACCTTCCTGTTGCTGGCTATCTGCATTATGATCGGGGAATTCCAATTCGCCTGGTATATGTGGCTGGCTAAGAAAACTTATAAACCACGTAAACGCAAGAAAACACAAAACGACTCTACTGTCTGGCTGTAGAGTCGTTTTTCATTTCTTTTGTTCAGTTTATTCCGTCTTTACTTTTCCATGACTTGCTTGACAGCTTGCCCCAAGGAAGCAAAGTCATCAGTCTTGCTGGACCAGGCGCTGACCACGTAATTATGGCCGTTATTGCTGATCAAGGCGACCTCTAAATTACTATCAGCATATTGGTAGATGGTCCCCTTGGCCTTGCTGGCCAGCTTGGTCTTCCCTGTCATAGCGGTCAAGACCTGTTGGTTGTAGCTGCCGACCAGCTTGCCCTGGTAGATGGAAACCATGATCTTGGCCAGGTCACTGGCTGTCGTCTTGCCGACTACGGATTTAGAGAAGGTCCCCGTCACTTTGGTCTGGCTGGCCCCCAGCTGCTTAAGGATCTTGTTGACCCGCTTAGTCCCGATCGCCCGCAAAAGCGCGTTAGCCGCGGTCTTGTTGCCCTTCAGCATCTGCTCGCGCAAGTAGCTTGGCCCGTAGCTGATCCCGACCGCGATCGCCTGGCTCGTCCCGGCCTTGTCAGCCTTGGTAACCTTGATGGTCGTGCTGGCCCCGATCTTGCCAGACTTTTCGTGGGCGTAAAGGGCGATCAAAAGGTAGAGGTAAAAAATCTTCTGGGAATCCTGGCCGCTCTTGGTGTTGGCTACTTCCGCGAAATGGCTGCTCTTATTCAAATCATAAGCCGCCACCTGGTAGCTGACGTCCTGGCCCATAGCCTTCTTAATTGCCTTGACCAGTTGCTTGTCACTGCCTTTGCTGCTCTTGACCTGGTTGTCATATTCAATGGAATTGACATTCGGTTCCTTGTCAGTGGAAGAAACCGTCTTTTTGACCTTGCCGGACTTCTTTACCTGCACCACCGTGACCTTCCGCATTTCAGCATCCTTGTTGGTGCTGGTGTACACGACAAAAGCCAGCAGGGAGGCAATCAAAGCCCCGACTACAATATTGTTCTTCATTAAAGCTCCTTGTTTCTAGCTCTTAACCCCTTTAGAAAAGATGGTGCTTGCGCATGAGGAAGATCAGCCAGACCATCAAAAAGACGGTGATCAAAATAATGACTATCCAGTCATAGCTGGCCCCGAAAACCGGCAGCTTCACGTTCATCCCGTAAAAACCAGTCAAAATGGTCGGGATGGTCAAAACGATGGACCAGACCGTCAAGAACTGCATGGTGTCGTTCAGGTTGTTGTTCATCATGTTGTTGGAAGTCGATGACAAAGTCTTGGTCACCTGCCGGGAAATCTGCACCATTTCTGAAGACTGGCTGGATTCAATCAAAACGTCGTCTAGCCTTTCCTTGGCTGCTTTGGAAAAAGTCAGCCGGGAGTGCTGCAGGCTGTGCAGCATCATCTGGTCAGTCTGAATTGAACTGGACAGGTAGACCAGACTCTTTTCAATATTGGACAACTCCACCAGGTCCTTATTGTCGATGTCATCACTCAGCTTGACGTCCAGATCGTTGCGTTCAGCATCCAGCTGGGTGATGGCCCGCTGGAAGTACTGGGAAGCGTACATCAAAAAAGTCGCCAGCAGTTCCGTCACGTCTTGTGCGTGGGAGAGCCGGCGCAAAACCTGGGGATCATTGAACTCGTCAAAAACATAGCTGGTCTCAATCGTATGGAAGGAAAAGAGGTTCTTGTCCTGCAGCAAAAAAGTGATTGGCCGGGAAGTGAAGTGCTTGCTGGTCGTCGTTGGCCAGACTGGCACGTCATAGACCAGCAGGTGGGTGTCGGTATATTGGTCGTAGTCGTAGTGGGGCCGTTCATGCCGGTCGGAAACGTAGGAAATGATTTCCGGAGTAAAATAAAACTCTGTCTGCAGGCGCCGGCTGTCAGCTTCGTTCAAGCCACTGACGTCATACCAGTTAAAATCTGTTTCAATTGGAAAAATTTGTTGCTTAATCATGGTTGTCCCACCTTCATTTTACTCATTATTCATGTTACCATTTTTTAAAATTAAGTTGTTTAAAGTAGGTAAAATAATGATGCAAATCACAGAAAAATATCTTCCATTCGGAAATTGGCAAACCTACTGCCGGATCGTGGGCGAGGCTACTGACCGCGCCCCGCTCCTCCTTCTCCACGGCGGGCCCGGCAGCAGTCACAACTATTTTGAAGTCCTCGACCAAGTCGCTGAAAAAAGCGGCCGCCAGGTCATCATGTATGACCAATTAGGCTGCGGCAACTCCAGCATCCCCGACGACCAGGCAGAAACAGCCTACACGGCCCAAACCTGGGTCAAGGAGCTGGAAAATATCAGAGAGCAGCTGGGCCTTGACCAGATCCACCTCCTGGGGCAAAGCTGGGGCGGGATGCTGGCCTTGATCTACCTGTGCGACTACCAGCCTGAAGGGGTCAAGAGCCTGATCCTCTCCTCCACTTTAGCCTCCGCCAAGCTTTGGAGCCAGGAACTGCACCGCTTGATCAAGTACCTGCCAGAAGATGAGCAGGCCGCTATCAAGGAAGCTGAAACAACTGGCAACTACGACTCCCCGGCCTACCAGGCAGCCAACGCCCACTTCATGGACCAGCACGCCATCAAGCTTACGCCGGACCTGCCGGAGCCAGTTTTGCGCAAAAAAAAGGGCGGCAGCCTGGCCTACTTGACCGGCTGGGGCCCTAATGAATATACGCCGATTGGCAACCTGCACGGCTATGAGTACACTGACCGCTTAAAGGACCTGGACTTGCCGGCCCTGATTACCAGTGGCACTGACGACTTGTGCACTCCCCTAGTGGCCAAAAGCATGTACGACCACTTGCCAAATGCCCGCTGGGAGCTCTTTGCCGGCTGCGGCCACATGCCTTTTGTCCAGGAAAATGCCAAGTACCAAAAGCTCTTGTCTGACTGGTTAATCAGCCAGGACTAAGCAAGAGGCTTTTTTAACAAAAAATCTGTCTGACGGTCATCGCCAAGAACGAAGACATGCTCGCTGAACCGGGTCAAACCGCGGCTGGCATAGAAGTTCTTGGCGTTTTCGTTGTGCTCCCAAACGCCCAGCCAGAGGACAGACTTGCCCCATTCCCGGCCCTTTTCTTCCGCGAACTCAAATAACTTCTTGCCTAATCCCCGGTGCTGGAAGGATTTGCGCAGGTAGATCCGCTCAACTTCCAGACCGTTGGGGTCGACATCTTCGTTTTGGGCGTCGTCAACGTCCAGCTTCAAGTAGCCGGCAACTTCCCCGTCCACCTTCAAGAAGTAAAAGAAGCTGCCCGGAGTTGCTATTTCTGCTCCAAGCTTGTCTTCATTGTAGCTTTCGTCCAAAAACTTGGCCATGTCTTCCGGGCTGTTGTCTTTGCCAAAAGTATCCGCGAAAGTTTCCCGGCTGATAGCAATCAAATCTGGCAAATCTTTCTCACTAACTTGCTCAATCTTTACTTCTGTCATTGCTACTTCCTTCTTAGTTAAGGCCAGTCAAGACCCAGGTTCTGAGCAGCATCCCTGCTCTTTCCCAGTCTTCTTCCCGGTAGTCGTGGCCGGCGCCCCGCATTTGCAAAAGTTCACCTTGCTTCAGCTGCTTGGCCATCATTTCCAGGCTGGCCAAAGGCGCCTGGTCGTCATCGCTGCCGGCAACAATGTAGCTGCGGCCCTGGTAGCCCTTAATCTTGTCCCAGTCTTTGATAACTGGTGACATTAAAAAGATCCCCCGGACTGACCGGCCGATTTCACTAGCCGCGACAGCTGCCGCGTTACCCGCTTCCCCGTAGCCGGCAAAGACGATGTATTCGCTAGCTACCCGGTCGTCATTTCTGAGTTCGTCAAAGGCCAGGTGGTAGCTACTGATGGCGCTAGCTGCATCTTCTGCTTCAAAGGTGAAGGTCAAAATGCCGGCATCATTTAAGTAGCGGCTCAGCCAATAGGCCTGGTCCTTATCGCCAATCTTAGCCAAAATTACCAAAGGGGTCATCCCTTCGATTGGGTTGACGGCTTCGCCCCAAGTTCCTTTTAACTTGCCCTTGGCGCTGATTAAGGTCATCTCTTTTTCCATAAAAAACTCCTTACGATTTCTTACTTTACATTAAAAACTTACAACATTCCTATTGTACTATTTTTTGCCGGAAATTAGGGCCGGTACTTGTAAATCGAGTTGTTGAGATTGTCCTTGACCAGCTGGTCGAAAAGGTCTTTGCCCTTGGCCGTGATCGCCGCGGCAATTTTACCATTGGCTTCCGTCAAAAAGCCTGCTAATTCTGTTTGGCTCAACTTTTCAGCTGCTCTGTCAGTTTCGTCGACGTGCTGGATCGCCAGGCTCTGGCAGTCAGCCTGGAAGGCCCGGAGCTTTCTCTGCCAGTTTTGCTGCTTGCCTTCCAGCAAGGCCTGGATACACTTGTAGAGCCAGTATGCGCTATTAGTCGGGTCAACCTGGCCGGTCTTGATCTGGTAATTGGCCGGGGTGTCCTTGATATTCGTGTAGAAAGGTACCCATGGTGCAGCCGCGTAAAGGCCGAAGCAGAGCCACTGGATAGCCTTGTAGCCTTCTGGCCGGTCACTTCTGATCTGCATGATGGAGCATTCTTGCGACACCGTGACAGAAATTGGCCGGTAGGCATTCTTGACCGGACTTTCTTCCTTAGTTAAGTAGTCGTATTCCGTGTTTTCGTAGTGGCTGCTCAAGTAAAATTGCACGTCTTCGATGGCGATCTTCTTGGCCGGCACCCGGCAAAACGGCATGTCCAGGTCATCGATGGATTGACCCACTTCCGGGTTAAAGAGCTTTTGCCCATACCACATCCGGGGAGTGTTATAGCGCAGGTCGTCCTGGTCTCTTGGGGCAAAAATCTCCCGGAAGTTGAAGCTGCCAGTTTTAGAAGGGTTCAAGTGGTGGTCCTTGACGAACTGGCGGAGGTTAGTGGAATACATGTAGTTGGACGGGTCGTCAAAGTCGATTTCCCCGATGATCATCATGTTTGGGGCCACGACATAGCTGTCGTCTGGCACCCGGCGGGCAACCCACTGGTGGCCGGCCCCGGTTTCCATGTACCAGATTTCATTTTCATCGCCAAAAGCAATCCCGTTACTTTCGCTGGACCCGTACTCTTCAACCAGGCGGCCCAGGCGCTCAACCCCTTCTCTGGCCGTCTTGATGAAAGGCAGGACCAAATAAAGCATGGAGTCTTCCCCGATCCCATTTTTGACAAAAGGATCATGGCCCAAGACCCGGCGGTTGCTGGCTTCGCTTTCCGTTGAGCTCATGGCCACGTTGTAGCTGTTGATCCCCTGCTCGTCAAAGCGGCCGTAGTCTTCCACGGCGTCACGGACGGCGGTGAAGCCGCAGCCTTCTCCCTTTAAGGGAATTTCAACGCCAGTTCCGTTGGAAACAAAGAGCTCATCATAATTTTTAGCTGGATAGTAGACAAAGCGCTTTTCATTAAAGCCCTGGTCGTAGTCTTCATCTCTGGCCACGATCGTGGACCCGTCAAGGCTGGCCTTCTTGCCCACCAGCATGGTTGTACAGTTGTCGCGCATATTTCTTCCTTCTTTCTATTCGCTGGCCTGCATGCTGCGGTCGATCTTTGCCCGGCCGGTTTCGTAGTCAAACTGGTAGCCCGGCTGCACATTGTAGATATAAACGTTGAAATCCAGGCTGCCGTCGGTGGAAACTGCCTGGAGGTTGATCCCCCGGGCCATGAGTTCCCGGCCTCTGAAAATTGGCGTTGCCTGGTAGATGACCTTTTTCCCGCTTCTTAAAGCTGACCGGACCTTGCTTTCAAAAATCGTCTGGATCTTCTGGTTAGAAAAGGCTGACTGGGTAAAGAGGTTCTTGGGGTTGTTCTGGTCACCGGACTGGTTCTTGGGGTTGTAGTTGCCGTCCTGGTCGATGCCGGCGGAAACTGAATAGGCAATCAGGTGGCCCCGGTTGTAGATCTGGGTCCCGTTTTGCCGGTTGGAGTGCCAGCCGGTTGGCTGGACGTACTGCCTGACTCTTAGGGAGTCGTTGGCCACGTTCCGCTTTTCCAAAAAGGCGGTGTTTGAGCTGGAAGTCCGGTTCTGGCTGTCCAGGTTAGAGTAGATGACCCGGTTGACCTTCCAGGCGCTTTTCACCAAGGTGGAGTGATTGTTGTTAACATAGCGCCAGCCCTTGCCGCCGGATTTAAAAGTTTCCTGGGCTAATTTCTGGTAGTCGCTCTTGGCTAATCCCCCGTAGACGGTTTTCGCCGTTTGGGCCGAGCTGACCGTGCTTGATGAAGTGCTGGTATTTGAACTGGTGCTAGTTAAATTTTCCTGGCCGCCCTTGGTGTAGACGCCCCAAATGATTGCTGCCGCGGCGATAGCAACCGACAACAGGCTGGTATTTTGGCGCTTCTTGCGCCTGCGTTTTTTTGCCATTTCTTTTCCTCGCTTTTTAAACTAAAACTATTTTAGAGGATTTTTCCCGGAAACCAAAAGATTTAACCTATAATTGAGAGAAAAAGCAGGCAATACTTATCTCTAGAAAGGCAAAAGGAAAAAATCATGGAAGAATTCAAGCTAAATGACGGAAACAGGATTCCACAAATCGGCTTTGGCACATACAAGATCAAGGGCTACCAAGGGGCCCTGGCCATCAGCCAGGCGATTGAAAATGGCTACCGGCTCCTGGACTCAGCCGCCCGCTATGAAAACGAAGGGGCCCTGGGCAAGGCAATCAGAAACAGCTCAGTTGCCAGAAGCCAGCTCTTTGTGACCTCAAAGTTGCCGGGAAACCACCACGAATACAGGGCCGCGATCAACGAACTGGAAGAGGGCCTCTTAAGAAGCGGGCTGGACTACTTTGACCTCTACCTAATCCACTGGCCAAATCCTTTGGAAGACCATTATGTAGAAGCCTGGCAGGCCTTGATCGACGCGCAAAGATTTGGCTTGGTCCGGTCGATTGGGGTGTCGAATTTTGAACCAAGGCATATCGACCGTTTGATTAAGGAAACCGGGGTTACGCCAGCCGTCAACCAGGTGGAGCTGCATCCCTACTGGTCCAGCCGCGCCGTCCGGGCTTATGACAATGAGCATGGGATCGTTACGGAAGCCTGGAGTCCGCTCATGCGGGCCGGGGAAGTTTTCCAGGAAGACTTGATTCAAAAGCTGGCCGCCAAGTACGGCAAGAGCCCGGCTCAAGTAATCTTGCGCTGGGAAGTCCAACTGGGAGTAGTGCCAATTCCAAAGGCTTCCTCCAGCCAGCACCAGTTGAGCAACCTGGACATTTTTGACTTCAGTTTAACTGAAGAGGAAGTGACCGCCTTGACGGACTTGGACAAGGCAGATGGCCGCCGGCCCGACCGCGACCCTAACCAGCACCAGGAATTTTAAGCAGTGGAAATAAGCAGTTGCACTGGTCAACTGCTTATTTTTCTTTTAAACATCTGTAAAAATTTTGGTTCAGTATAAATTCGTGTGTAAATAGTAAAAATTAGACAACAAAACATACTAATCTAGTGTTGGATGATTACTCGACGGAGTAGTCGTTCAACACTTTTTCTTTTACTATGTAAAGTGGAGATGAAGCCAATGCC
>SFHY01000045.1 GCA_004556255.1 Lactobacillus delbrueckii | reverse complement strand
CGGCGTTGCTCCATCAGACTTGCGTCCATTGTGGAAGATTCCCTACTGCTGCCTCCCGTAGGAGTTTGGGCCGTGTCTCAGTCCCAATGTGGCCGATCAGTCTCTCAACTCGGCTACGCATCATTGCCTTGGTAGGCCTTTACCCCACCAACTAGCTAATGCGCCGCGGGCTCATCCTAAAGTGACAGCTTGCGCCGCCTTTCAAACTTGAATCATGCGATTCATGTTGTTATCCGGTATTAGCACCTGTTTCCAAGTGGTATCCCAGTCTTTAGGGCAGATTGCCCACGTGTTACTCACCCATCCGCCGCTAGCGTCCAACAAATCATCCCGAAGGAATCTTTGAATTCAGCTCGCTCGACTTGCATGTATTAGGCACGCCGCCAGCGTTCGTCCTGAGCCAGGATCAAACTCTCAATTTGAAAATTGAGCTCTTTTTAATCTGCTCCAGATTATTTGCTTGCGAATTGACTTCGCTTATTTGTTTGGATCAAACAATGTTTGACCCGCACACTGCGAAACTTTGTTCAGTTTTCAAAGTACCAACTTGCGTCTCAGTGACGCAACGTTTTATATCTTACTCGCTTGTTTGATTCTTGTCAACAAGTTTTTGATATTTTCTTTTTTGCCTCCGCGAGACTTGCTTGTCTCACGCGGCAACAAATATTAGTATACTAGCTTTTTCTGATTCGTCAAATTTGCTTTTTTATTCGTTTTATGATTGGCCCACCCGGCAGAGTTGTGATTAATAGTTTTCTGCTAATATTCCTCTTTTTCGATTTTGGCTGAAGAATTCTCTTTTGCCAGAAAAGATAGTTCGATTTTTGCCTTTTTCGGCTTTAAAATTCTGTAACAAGTTTTTTACTTTTTTTCGTTTCGCTTCTTAATTAATTTTGCCGGCGTTCTATGGTAAAGTGGTTTTAGTATATTTTCGAAAGGAGATCTCGCTTATCAAACAATATGATCTTGCCGTGATTGGCGCTGGACCAGTCGGCCTCTTCGCGGCCTACTTCGCCCGCCTGCATGGCTTAAAGACGGTTATCCTTGAATCCTTGAACGAACCTGGCGGACAGCCGGAAATGCTCTACCCCTTCAAGAAGATCCTGGACATCCCTGTCTTCAATGAAATCACCGCGGCTGACTTAACCAAGCGCCTCTTAGCCAACTTAACCGACCAGGACCTGGTCACTGGTCACAAGGTCAGCCAGCTGGAGAAAACTGACGAATTTGTGATCGATGGCGAATACCAGGTCCGCAGCATTATCGTCGCCACTGGCAACGGGGCCTTCAAGGCTAAAAAGTTCCCGCTCAAGGCCAGTCCGGAAGCTGAAGACCATATCCACTACTTTTTCAAAAAGCCTGACCTCTTTGCTGGCCAGAAGATCGGCATCTTCGGCGGCGGAGACACGGCCTTAGACTGGGCCCAGGAACTTTCCCAAATCGCTGACGTCACCCTCGTTCACCGGCGCGACCAGTTCCGGGGCATGGAAAGTAGCGTGGAAAACTTGAAGGCTGACCAAAAGGTGACCTTGAAGACCCCCTACCTGCCAAAGAGCATGCAAGTCGAAAAGGGCCAGCTGGAAATTTCCTTGAAAAAGGTTGGCGGAGATGAAGTCACTCAAGAAACTTTTGACCAGATCCTGGTCGCCTACGGCTTCCGGGCCGACAACCGCTTCGTCAGCAAGTGGGGGGTTGACCTGGACCAGGGCTTGATCGCCGTTGACCGGTCCATGCAGACCAGCGTGCCTGGCATCTATGCCATTGGCGACTCCTGCGGCTACCCGGGCCGGGTGCCAGTTATCGGGATCGGTTTTGGGGAAGCCCAGATCGCGGTCAACGCGATTATGCAGGACCTCTTCCCGGAAAAGAGCCTGACCATCCACTCAACCAGCATCTAGCGGAAAAAAGAAAAATAAGAAATGAGGTTAACACATGCCACTGATTGACTTTATCCTGCACATCGATGACCACTTGGTGACCATCGTCAACAACTTTGGGGCAGGAACCTATTGGATCATTTTTGCCATCATCTTTATCGAAACCGGTTTGGTCATCTTCCCCTTCCTGCCAGGTGACTCCTTGATCTTCGCGGCTGCCGCCATGGCCGCCAACCCGAAATACGGTTTAAATGTCTGGCTGCTCTATCTTATTGCCGCCGCTGCCGCCATTATCGGTGACAGCATCAACTACGAAATCGGCAAGTGGTCAGTCACTTCCGGAGCCAAGCACAGCTGGTTCAACAAGCTGATCAATGAAAACAACCGGCTGGCGGCGGAGAAGTTCTTTGAAAGACATGGCTCCATCACCATCGTGATCGGCCGCTTCATCCCCTTCATCCGGACCTTCGTGCCTTTCATTTCCGGGGGCAGCAAGATGCACTACCGGACCTTCGTTATTTACAACATCCTGGGCGGCCTGCTCTGGACGGCCCTCTTCACCGGCATCGGCTACTTCTTCGGCAACTTCCCAGTTGTCAAGGACCACTTCTCCTTGATCGTGATCGGCATCATCCTGGTTTCAGTCGTGCCTATCCTGGTCGTGGCCTTGAAGAAAAAGCTCACTATGCGGCGCGAACAACAATTTGGCGAATAAAACAAAGCAAAAAATAAGGACCAGCCGGTCCTTATTTTTTTGGTCAAAATTCTGTTTAAATATTTTCCAGCTACTTTTTCAGCAAAAAGCGGGCCAGGTAAAGCTCATAAATCGCCCCGCCAACGGCAAAGCAGGAGGCAAAGAAGCCTTCCGTCAGCACGTTGATGACCGGGTCAGTCGCCGGGTCAAAAAGCCAGTTGTCGTTGCGGAAAAAGAAAGTATGAAAGACCCGGAAGAAACTGTCAAAGTCGGTCAAGGCAAAAGGCATGACCACAATTGGCAGCAACATCAAGAGCAAGGCCTGGGTCTGGGTCAATTTAAGCGGCTTCTTGTAATTGCGGAAATAGCTGCTGAGAGCCAGGCAGAGCAGGAAAACCAGCTCGGCCAGAATAAAAAGTTTTTTGACATCGGCAAAGTGGGCAGCCGCTGAAGCTGAAGTCGGCAGGTTGCTCATCTGCAGCTTGGTCTGACCAGGCCAAACCAGGTAAAGCAGGAGCTGGTTATAGTTGCTCATGACCTGGCCCACGGTCAAGTTGACCGTTTGGTAAGTCTTCTCCAGCAAGGTAAAAAGCAAAAGCAAGGGCCAGCTGACTACGATCGCACCAACGACGGCGCTGGAGACCGCGAAAAAGAAATGAAAAATAGGCTGGCCAAGCTTGCTCAGAAATTTTTTCATAAGCTAAATTCGTCCAAATTATTCACTAAATAAGTCGGCGGAGTGAGACCGGGCAGGTCTGCCTTTTGCGTCACCCCGGTCAAGGTCAAGAGGGTGTCCACTCCGCTGTTGATTCCAGCCATGATATCGGTGGGGTAGTTGTCCCCGACGATCAAGGCCTCTTCCGCCTTGATCCCGGCCAAGTCCAGGGCCCGGTTGACAATAATAGCTTCCGGCTTGCCGATAAAAAGGGGCTTTTGCCCAGACGCAACTTCCAAGGCCGCGCAAATTGAACCGTTGCCTGGCCGCAACTCCTTGCCCACCGGCAGGTTCTGGTCAGAATTGGTGCCGATAAAGACCGCTCCCCGGTGAATGCAACGGGTGGCGACCATGAGCTTGTGGTAGGTCAAATCCGTGTCCATCCCCACGATCACGTAGTCGGGATTTTCCTCGTCATAATAGAATTCCGGCCGGTCCAGGATCTCATGCCACAGGCCAATTTGGCCAATGATATAGACGCCGATTGGCCTTTTGGCCTCTTTTTCCAAAATATAGCTGGCCGTGGCCATGCTGGGCGTGTAGATCTTGGAAACGTTGGTCTTGACCCCGTGCCCGGCCAGTTTGTCAGCCACCATCTGGGGCGTCCGGGTCGTATTGTTGGTCAAAAATAAGTAGTCAAGACCAGCCTCATCCAGGCGCTGGACAAAGCGGACACCGGATTCAATGGTTTCCTTGCCCCGGTAAATGGTCCCGTCCAAATCAATCAAAAATAAGCGGTAATCTTTCACGACTTCTTCTTTCTAATCACAAAGGCCTGGTGGCGGCGGTTCTTCTTGCGGCTTTCAGCATAGCTGCCCTTCTTGGGCCGGCCATCCTTGACCTTTCTTTCGGTAAAAGCCGCCTTGTTCTTCGGCCGCTTTCTGGCTGGCCGCCGGCGCTGGGTCGGCCGGGGCTTACGGCTTGGCTGGAGGGATTCCAGGATAAAGTAAGGCGCGCCTGGGTTGCAGTATTCAGTCAAGTAGTCAACAATGGTCGACTTTTTCCGGTCAATGGAAGTCTTGACATAATCATTGTAAAAGCCCCTAAGGCGGAGGTGGTCGCTTGAAACGTCCCCGACCAGGTAATCATACTGGTCCAGGTATGGATCGTATTTTTGCTTCAAGACTTCCCGGTCTAAAGCATCCCGCTGGTTGATCAAAAGGCGGTATTCCCGCTGGTTGATCACGATCTTTTCACCAGCAACTACCACCTCTGCCAGGGGGTGGAGGGGCTTAGTCTCAGCTGCCTCTGCTTTTTGCCCTCTAGCTTCTTTTATCTTTTTCTCTTTATCTTTTTTCGGCTCTTTCTGCTCTTTCCTCAATAAGTTCACCTTCTTTTTTCACAGGATACTTGCGGCCTAAGTAGTCGCCCACGACTTCCCTTAAAAACTGCGGGAAGAGGAATTCATTTTCACCGACAATGGCTAAAGTCGGGAAAAACGGGATCAAGACATAGTGGTCCAAAACCGCGATCTGGTATTCTTCTGCCGGGTCCAGCAACTGACCGTTGACGAAAACGTTCCTGGTCATTCGGTCATACTTGATCCCCTTGTAGTAGACCTGGCCAAAAATCTTCCCTCTAAAGCTCATCCCCACCAGAGGATAATGTTCCAAAAAGTGCCGGTTCTTTTCCACTTCCATGACCAGCCGCCACAAGTCCCGGCCTAAAAGAGTGGTCCGGACGACATGCATCGGGTGCGGCAGGGCATGCTGGAGGTCAAACTGGTTGATGAGGCCGCTCTTGAACGGGGTCAAAAAGAGGCCGGTGCTCAGCATGGCCAGGTCGGTGCCGGCAAAGTCAGCGATTGCCTCCAGGGAGACGTCGATCGCGGCCAGCTTGTCATCCTTGAACTTCTCTGGCAAGTCCGCCACCTGCCGGCTCTGCAGCATCTTCTGCCCCTCTTCATATAAGGCGGCAATTTCTGCTTCATCGCCCGCCTGGCTTGGCAAATCAGCTACCGGCACGGTAGTTGGTTTAATTGAAATGATCTTGTGGTCATCGCCAATTTCCAGGCTGATGTCGCCGACATAATTGCCCCACTTGCCCGTCTGGGTGATCCAGGTGTGGCCTTCCTTGACCCCTTTCTCCAAAAGAGTGTGGCTGTGCCCGCCCACGATCAAGTCGATTTCCGGGTAGTGCTTGGCCAGCCATTGATCCATTCTGAGGCCCACGTGGGTCAGCAAAATCAAGCAGTCATACTGGCCGGCAATTTCCGGCAGGACCCGGTCCATGGTCTCGCCCAGCATCTTGATCTGCCAGTGGTTGGGCCCGTATGTCATGGGATAAGCAGCCGTTAAGCCCACTAAAGCCAAACGGGTGCCCTTTTTGGTCTTGATGATCTTGTAGTCATTGGCCCAGGCCGGCCAGCTTTCATCTTCTTCTCTGAGATTTGACAAGAGGACCGGGAAGTTGGCGTGGTCAAAAAGCCGCTCCAAAACGGCATGCGGGTTGGAAATTCCCTCATTGTTGCCGATCGTGATAGCGTCATAGTGAAAGTCGTTCATCAAGCGGATGTTGGCCTGGCCCTCTGTAGCATCAGACAAGGGATGGGACCGATCCATGAAGTCGCCGGCGTCAAAAGTCAAAACCTGGTCGGCCGCTGCCGTTTCTTGCACCTGCTGCAAGTAGCGCCTGATTTTTGGAAAATGTTCAAAGTGCGAGTGCAAGTCGTTGGTATGCAGAATCCGCAAAGTTTCCATTTTCTTCCTCCTAGCCGATCTTGTTGGCTTTCAAAACCATTTCGTAAGCGTCCTTGACCGGGCCTTTAGGCTTGTCCCATTCCACCCATTGCGGGTTCTCCCAGTCTTCTTCGTTCATCAAAGTATGCAGCTGGTAGGCCTTGTTAATGTATTGCTCGTAGGTTTCCAGCGCCTTGGTGCGCGGGATGTTGATGACCAGAATCCGCACGCTCTTGATTAAGCCGTTGTTGACCGCCAGTTCCGCGAAACCGTTTTGGTCAATGTTGGAAATTTCATAGTACTGGCTGCCGTCGTTTCTGGTGATCTCTTCGATCAAGTCGAATTGCTCGTATAAGTGATCCATTTGTGCCCCCCATTATCTTATAAAAAGATTGTAACACAAAGTTCAGCCGCCTTTGCCCGGGCGAAACTAAAAGAGCCCGCCGCTTGGCAGGCTCTTTCGAAAAATCTTACTTGTTCAAGGTACTTTGCTTCTTGATCAGTTCATATGGCAAAACGATGTGCTTGTCTTCCAGGCCTTCATCGTTCATCAGCTTGGTCAGCATTCTCATGGCCACGGCACCCAAGTCGTAGAGCGGCTGCTTGATCGTGGTCAAGGCTGGCCGGACAACTGAGGCGATCTGGGTCGCGCTGGCCGTAACGATTTCGAAGTCTTCCGGCACCTTAGCCCCGCGGTCCAGAGCTGAGTTGAGCAGGCCAACTGAGGAAACGTCCTTGGTGATGATGGCCCCGTTGATCCCCTTCTTGGCCAGTTCCGGGTAAAGGTTGTAGCCGTCGGAGTAGTCCTTGATGTTGTCAAAAATCTCGCAGCCTTCCAGTTCATTGTCAGCCACGAACTTCTCAAAGGCCGGAATCCGGTGGTCCCGGTTGATCGGAGCTTCCTTGTCACCAACAACCAAGGCCAGCTTCTTCTTGCCGTCGTTTAAGAGCAGGTTCAAAGCTTCCGTGTCGGCCTTCTTGTAGTCGATGTTGACTGAAGGGAATTCCAGGTTGTCAGAAACAGTCCCGGCCAAAACGACTGGCGTGTCGGTCCGCTTGAAGGCTTCTGCTGCTTCTTCAGACAGCTTATTGGACATGTAAATAACCCCGTCAACCTGCTTGTTGAGCAAGCCTTGAATGACGGCGTCTTCCTTCATCAAACGGTTTTCCACGCTGGAGATGATGATATTGTACTTGTACAAAACAGCAATGTCGTCGATCCCCTTTGACAATTCGGCAAAGTACAAGTTGGTCAAGTCCGGCACGATCAAGCCGACCGTTGTGGTCCGCTTTGAGGCCAGACCCTGCGCTACCGCGTTTGGTTGGTAGTGCAGACGCTTGATAACTTCCATGACCCGGTCACGGGTTTCCTTGCGGACATTGTTGTTGCCGTTGACTACCCGGGAAACCGTGGCCATAGAAACCTTGGCTTCCCGAGCAACATCGTAAATGGTTACATCTTGCTTGTGCATAATAACAGCCCCACCTATCTAAATACTAATTACTGATTTAATGATACCATGATAACACTTTCGGTGCAATCGCTTACAGCTGTTTTTTCAACTTTTTTCAGTTTTTTTAGTGCTATACTGAGGTTAATTTCATTAGTAAGGAGAATTTTGCCATGAATTTAGACAAATTACAAAACTGGCTGCAAGAAAACGGGATGGACGTGGCCTACATTTCCAGCCCGACCACCATCAACTATTTCACGGGTTTCATTACTGATCCTGAAGAAAGAATCTTCAAGCTTTTCGCCTTCAAGGACGCTGAACCCTTCCTCTTCTGCCCGGCCTTGAATTATGAAGAAGCCAAGGCATCAGCTTGGGACGGGGACGTAGTCGGCTACCTGGACAGCGAAGACCCATGGAGCAAGATCGCTGAAGCAATCAAGCAGCGGACCAAGGACTACCAAAATTGGGCTGTCGAAAAAAACGGCTTGACGGTTGCCCACTACCAGGCCCTGCACGCTCAATTCCCAGACTCCGACTTCTCCAAGGACTTGTCTGACTTTATCGCCCACATCCGCCTCTTCAAGACGGAAAGCGAACTGGTCAAGCTGCGCAAGGCCGGGGAAGAAGCTGACTTTGCCTTCCAGATCGGCTTTGAGGCCCTCAGAAACGGGGTTACTGAACGGGCCGTAGTCAGCCAGATTGAATACCAATTGAAGCTGCAAAAGGGTGTGATGCAGACCAGTTTTGACACCATCGTCCAAGCCGGCAAGAACGCGGCCAACCCGCACCAAGGCCCAAGCATGAACACGGTGCAGCCAAACGAACTGGTGCTTTTTGACTTAGGGACCATGCACGAAGGCTACGCTTCTGACTCCAGCCGGACGGTTGCTTACGGGGAACCAACTGATAAGATGCGGGAAATTTACGAAGTCAACCGGACTGCCCAGCAGGCAGCCATCGACGCGGCTAAGCCAGGCATGACGGCCAGCGAACTTGACGGGGTAGCCCGCAAGATCATCACTGACGCTGGCTATGGTGAATACTTCATCCACCGCCTGGGCCACGGAATCGGGATGGAAGTCCACGAATTCCCATCCATTGCTAACGGCAACGACGTCGTTTTGGAAGAAGGCATGTGCTTCTCCATTGAACCAGGGATTTACATCCCAGGCTTTGCTGGCGTCCGGATCGAAGACTGCGGAGTCCTCACCAAGGAAGGCTTCAAGCCATTCACCCATACCAGCAAGGAATTGAAGGTTCTGCCGGTTAAGGAATAAGACTGAAAAAGCAAAAAAATGACGAGTCTTGCGGCTCGTCATTTTTATATTCGCGTTTACTATTCTTGATCTGGACTAACCGGCGTGGTTGGTTCAGTTGGTTCTTCCGGCTTC
>SFHY01000044.1 GCA_004556255.1 Lactobacillus delbrueckii | reverse complement strand
TGAATTATATCAAGCGAACAAAGGCCTTGTGCTTTTTTATTGGCTAAACTATTGAATTTTCAAGGTACAAGCCCACTTTTGTAAGTGGGAAGTTTAAGTCATTATTCTTAGTTTCGCCAAAAACATAGCTGTTCTTTTCATTCCCTTGGTTCTGTTCAGAAATTAAGACAACAGGCTTACCATTGAAAATGGTGAACAGATAAACATGGTAGCCATAGGTAGTCTTCACATTAGTAAAATCTGAGTAGCAAGCCACTATTAAATATGTGTTACTAGTGCCTTGGCCATTCTCTGACCAAGCAGATGAAACTTGGTTATCAATATCAGAAATTGCTAAATGCCATTTACCATTGTAAATATCATTCGGAATTTTAATTCCATATACATTCCCAGGATTATTAGGAGTATACTTCACATACTTCTGATTCATGCTTGCTCCCCAGCTTGACATAAAGCTAGCAAGTTGCTGATCTTTAGCTGAGTTCCATGGCGTTTCTGCCTTCTTACTGTGACTAGTTGCTTTACTAGTAGCTGAACTAGCAGATTGGGATGATGCTGACTTCTTTTCTGTAGACTCACTTGCCTTTTTACTTGCTACTTTGCTTGATACCTTACTCTGTGAGCTCTCCTTAGTTTGTGACGATTGTTGCTTGCTGCAAGCAGTTAATGCAATTGCACTAACTGCAGATATAACGAGCAAAAACTTCTTAATTTCCATTTTTCTCCACCTCAGTTATAAATACTTATACACTTAATTATATCAGTAGTGACATCCGAAATCTTCTTAGCACCGCCAAATGATTCAAATTTAATCAACAAAAAATCCAGCACCGGCTAAAACAGCCAATGCTGGATTTATTAATTACAAAGTAATTACGCCACTAGCGAGCAATTCATCACACTTAGTTGGCTCAAAGGCATCCCCAACCTTGAAGCTGTCAGGCACAACCATGATGCCGCGCTTTTGCGGAGCATGAGCCAGGCCGAGTTCTCTGGCTGAGCAAATCATCCCGTCTGATTCAACCCCGCGCAAAGCGCCTGGCCAAATCTGTGCGCCGTTTGGCATCAAAGTACCTGGCAGGGCAACAACAACCTTTTGCCCTTGGGCAATATTTGGCGCCCCGCAAACGATTTGGTGGTCTTGCCCGTCACCCACGTCGATTTGGGTGATGTGCAAGTGATCGCTGTCTGGGTGCACTTCACAGCTCTTAACGTAGCCATAAACCAAGCTTGGCTTGGCAACTTCCAGCTTGTCGCTAAAGCCGACTTCTGCCAGCTTCTTGTTCAAGGCAGCTACTTGTTCTTCGTCCAACTTGACTTCGCCGTTTGGCAGCTTGTCATAATCCAATACCTGGTCAACGTTAAAGAAGTTAAAGCCAGTCAATTCGCCCTTGCCGTCCGTAACCCGGGTTACGTCAGCCTTTTCTTCGAAATTGCTTTCACCATCGCCCTGCGCCAAAATGACGATCAAAGTGTTGGGATAGCTTACTTTGTTAATGCTAGTGATCATTAGATCTCAAGTCCCCTCTTATCTAGTCAAGCGACCGCAAAAATGCTTCCACTTCCTGCTTGGTCTTGCGGTCTCCATTAACTAGTCTACCAATTTCTTGCCCATCTTGGTATACAACAAATGAAGGAATTCCCATAATGTTCATTTCCTTGCATAAGTCGATTGAACCATCCCGGTCAATCTTGATAAACTTGCTGCTTGCGAAGTCAGCTTCAATCGCTGGCATGGCCGGTTCCAAAAAGCGGCAATCTGAGCACCAGTTGGCTGAAAATTCGACTACCGTCCGACCGCTTTTTACTAAGTCCGACAGCTTTGCCTGGTCAACTACTTTATATTCTTCCATCTTTGCCTCCTGCTTACTTTTAATAAGGAATACTTTACTAGCTATTTTAACCGATTTTCCCAGCAAAGGGAATTATTTTGCTGAAAAGCCCGCGTGCAGGCAGTAGATCGGTTGCCCCTTGCTGGCAAACTTGTGCTCATACTCAGTTTCCACGTTCTTTTCCACGATTTCTTCGCTTTCGTGGTGGAGGTCAACTGACACGAAGTCAAAGTGCATCCCGTAATTGTTCATGCTCTTGACGCTGTAGGCAAACAAGCCGGAGTTGTCGGTCTTGAATTCGATCACCCCGTCGCCGGTCAAGACTGCCTGGTACTTGGCCAAAAAGTCCTTGTAGGTCAAGCGGCGCTTTTCATGCCGGCTCTTTGGCCAGGGATCGCTGAAGTTGAGGTAGATCTTGCTGGTGGAGTTTTCCCCGAAGTAGGCCACCAGGTTGGCCGCGTCGGCGCAGAGGATCTGCAGGTTGTCCAGCCCCTCGTCCAGCTTCTTTTTCAAGATGATGCCGGCTGCCGTCTTCTGGATTTCCATGGCCACGAAGTTGCGGTCAGGGTGCTGCTTAGCCAAAGTGGTAATAAACTGCCCCTTGCCTGAACCGACTTCGATTTCAATTGGCTTGTCGTTGCCAAAGCGGGCCGCCCAGTCGATCTTTTCCGCTGGATCTGGCCGGTCCAAGGCGCTTTCCGGGTGCTCTTCTACCAGTTCGTTTGCCCAAGGCTTGTTCTTTAAACGCATGTCTTTCTCTCTGTTCTTTCTAATTTGTATTTGTAGTTTTGTCTATATCTGATTTTACCGTTTGCTTTTTTACTCTTCTGCCCTATTTTTTCCGCTTCTTGTAGCGGGCTTTTTTCGCCAGCTGCTGGGTCTTGTAAGGCAGGTAGCCCTTGGCCAAAAGGCCACACCAGACCAAGAGCAGGAGGCTCCAGGCAAACTGGCCTGGCATAATGGCCAGCCAGAAAATTATAATCATCCCCGTCTGCAAAAGCAAGGCCCAGGCCAGGACCCGGCTGACTTCCTGCCCCCGCTCTTTCTGGGCAATCGGGTAGACCCGGTACATGATGTTCTGGTCATATTTTTGTCCTAAAGGCAGGAGCTGCCAGACAGTTAAGTACATGACCAAGGCGGACAGGAGCAGGGACCAAACCGGATCCTGGATCATGGCTGTCAATAAAACAGCAAAGGCCGTCATCCGGGCCAAAAGGTTCAAGTATTCCGGGTCCCGCAAAAGAGTCCGCCGGTACAAGAAGCTGTTTGGGCTTTCCTTGCCAAAAGGCGGCAATAAAAAGTCCAGGTACTTCCGCCGCTTGATGTTGACCTGTCTTTCCTTGACGTCGGTAAACATGGCAAAGCCAGCGTAAACCGTCTCTTTCCGCCTTGCTTCATAGTCAATGGCGTACTGCCAGTCAAAGGCGGAATTTTTCCAGGCCCGTAAGGCTAAGACGGAAATAATGGAAGCAGCCAAGGGCAGGTACAAGGCATTTGGCAAGAAATACAAACTCGCCAAAAGCAGGGCCAAAAGGACTAACCTGATCAGCCAGGTCACTTGCTTGACCTTGTGGTCAAAAGTCAAGCTGCGGCTAACCGCCCCCTGCTCAAAGACCTTGGCAAAAAAGAGGGCCAAGACCAAGGAAAAGTAGTTGAGATTGGACAGGCCCATTTTTAAACTGGCGAAGGGATACATAATCCCGCCAGCTAAGGCCAAAAGCAGGGCCGGCAGGACTAAGCTGTAGCGGCGCATGGGAGCCAGGTAATCATCCAGCCGGTCGTCAGTGGCCAGCAGGAATTGCCGGTCAGCCGTCTGCAAGAGGGTCACCAGCTTGCCCGGCAAGTAGGCCAGCCAGAGCAAGGCGGATAATAGCAGGGGATAGTACCAGGCCTTTACCGGCAGGACCTTCATCACCTGGGCATACCAGAACATGACTGCCCCAAAGATGAAGATCAGAGCCAGGACAAAGAAATCGTTGAAAACCAGGGCCAAATACTTGGCTGACTGCTGGAAGTTACCCTGCAGCCGCTTCTTTGCCAACTCACGCATTTTTCTGCTCCTGGTACAAGAGCTGATAAAGCTTGTCAAAGGAGTCGCTGGCCTTTAGGCCGTAGTGGTCCCTGATTTCATCCAGGCTGCCGGTGAACTCGATCGTGCCCTGGTTTAAGATCGCGTAGGTCTTGATGGCCTGCTGGGCATCGGCTAATACGTGGGTGGTCATCAGAATTTCCTTGCCAGACTCTTGCGCTTCTTTGATGAGGCCGATGAAGTTGGCTACGGCCAGAGGGTCCAGGCCGGTAAATGGCTCATCGATCACTAAAAGCTGGGCGTCAGTCAAGAAGGCGGCCACGATCATCACCTTCTGCTGCATCCCTTTTGAAAAGTGCACCGGCAGCCAGTCCAATTTGTCTGCCAGGCGGAACATGGTCAAAAGCTCTTGAGCCTTTTCCCAGGCTTTATCCGGATCCAGCTGGTAGGCCAGGATGGTCAGTTCCAGGTGTTCTTTCAAGGTCAGTTCCGGGTAGATGACTGGCGTTTCCGGGATGTAGGCCACCAGCTTTTTAAATTCGGCTGGCTTTTCAGCCAGGTTGATCCCGTTTAAAGTAATTTTGCCGGCTTGCGGGCGCAGAAGTCCCAGCAGGTGCTTGATGGTGGTCGACTTGCCGGCCCCGTTTAAGCCAATCAAGCCGATCGCCTCACCGGAAGCGATGGTCAGATTGACATCTTTGATTACCGGGATGCCACTGTAGCCCCCGGTCAAATGCGATATTTCTAGAGTCATATTTTCCCTATCTTTCTTCATGTTTTTCTCTGCCTCTTATGATAGCATGGAGACATAGAGAAACTGAAAAAATAACTCATTAAAATTGATCAGAGGTAACACAATGACTAAGGCTGAATTAATTGACGACTGTTTATTCTGTAAGATTATCCGTGGCGAAATTCCCAGCTACACCGTTTTTGAAAATGACGACGTGAAGGCCTTCTTGGACATTTCCCAGGTCAACGAAGGCCACGTATTGATGGTGCCAAAGAAGCACTTGACCAACTTCTTTGACTACAGCGCTGAAGATGCCAGCCGCTTTATGCAATACGTGCCGGAAATCGCCAAGGCCATCAAGGCTTCTGACCCGCGGATCCAGGCGATGAACATCACCAGCAACAATGGTGAAGTTGCCGGCCAGGTGGTCATGCACTCTCACATCCACTTCATCCCCCGCTGGGAAGGCGACGGCATCAAGTTCTTCACCAGAAACAATGCCGACCAGTACGACGAAAAGAAGTACCAGGAAGTTTGCGACCGGATCAAGGCCCAGTTTTAACTGAGGGGGAAGAAAAATGCGGAATTTCAAGCACTTTGGCCTGGGCTTCTTGCTCGGGGCAGCAGCAGGGGTGGTCTTCGCCTTTTTGCCAGATGAAAACGGCAAGAGCACTAGGGAATATCTCAAAGAAGACGCGGAAGACTTCAAAGAAAGCCACAAAGACCTGCAAGACGGCCTCTCCCGGGCCCAGGAAGCCGGCAGCCGCTTAGCCAGTGAATTGCCAGCAGCTGAGCAGATGGTCAGCGACCTCAACACCGACGTCGACCGCTTCAAGCAGGAAGCTGACGAGGAAATCGCCCGCCTGCAGGCCAAGATTGACAGACTGAGCAGCGAGCTCAACCAGGACCTGAACGAGAGCGAAAATTAATCAGAACATAAAAAAGTGTTGAATGATTACTCTTACCATGAAGTAATTACTCAACACTTTTTTCTTGCTCTAAACATATCCGCCATGGATAGTATCGTTTACTTGCAGTATGTCATACCGTTCAACGGCAATCTTTATCTTAGATCCAATTTTGTCATCAGTGATTCCTTGATTGTCAGGTTCTAGATAAAAAATATTATTTTTGGCATCTTGCAAACGTCTGAAGAATACATCTCCAATTTTTTGATTTTTGCCAAGAATAAATTCTTCCCCCGTTTCACTAATTTCACCCAGAATACCAATCTTGACATCATAAGACTGACCTACTTTTACAAAGTCAAAATCATTATTTCCGAGCAAATCAGAATCGTCAAAGACCGTAATTTCACTACCATCTGGTGATCCAAGAACTATATCCCTGGTAAATTCATATTGGACTATTTCTTTAACCTTATACATGTACTCTCTATAGTAATTCTTAGCCATTTAAGCCTTATTTGACTGCCACTGGCCAACCAAGCTGGTAACGTCACTTGCGCCCATGTCCGCCAAAACTGCTGGCAGGCCGTCAATCACGTGTTTTATGGCCAATTTGTCATGGAAGGCCATGCTGCCGATCTGGACAGCGCTGGCCCCAGCCAAGATGAATTCAGCCGCGTCTTCCGGGCTGTTGATCCCGCCGACCCCGATGATCGGCAGGCTAGTTGCCTGCTTGACCTGGGCCACCATGCGGACAGCCACTGGCTTAACCGCTTGACCGGACAAGCCGCCAAAGTCATTGCCTAAAACCGGCCGCCGGGTCTTTAAATCAAGGTGCAGGCCCAGCAAGGTGTTGATCAAGGTCAAGCCATCAGCCCCGCCTCTTTCCGCTGCCTGGGCAATTTCCACGATGCTGGTGACGTTTGGCGTTAATTTCACGTATACCGGCAGGTCCACTTTTTCCTTAACCAGGCGGGTGATCTTTTCCACCATTTCCGGCACGATGCCAAAAGTCATCCCGCCTTCAGACACGTTCGGGCAGGACAAGTTAAGCTCTAAAGCGTCCGGCTTGGCCGCGGCCAGAATTTCCGCGACTTCCACATAGTCTTCCACGCTTTCCCCGCCCACGCTGGCCAAAATTGGCAGGTCCGGGTGCTTTTCTCTTAAAGCCGGGATCTTTTCACTAGCCACGACCTCAGCGCCTGGGTTGGTTAAGCCTACGGCGTTCATGACCCCGTCAGCAAGCAAGGCAATCTGCGGCTGAGGGTTGCCGGTCCGGGCATGCCGGGTGGCAGTCTTTAAGACGATCGCCCCCATCTCGTCCCAGTTAAAATTCTCTGGCAAGTCGCCAAAGGCAAAGGTCCCACTCGCTGGCATCACCGGATTCTTCAGCTTCAAGCCTGGCAGTTCAACAGCCAAATTAACTTCTGCGGTCATTTTTCCTCCCATGTGACTTCTTTAACTTTTTAATTCGCCAAAATTATCCTACAAAAAAATAAAAAAGGCAAGCTGGCCGGGCCCTTGATTTTTCAGAAAGTTCGTGATAGGCTTTTGTTAACTGAGCTTTAATTGGTACAGAGAGACCACAAGCAGCACAATCTTTTTGATATGCACGCATTCTGCCCGCCTGGGGTCTCTGTAGACTCTGGCGGGCTTTTCTTATGCGGTCATACGCGCTTTGTAAATTTAAGGAGTCGCAATGAACAAACCGTTATTTATCGCTTTGGACTATGATGATCAGGAAAAAATGTGGCTGTTACTCAACCAGCTGAAGGACAAGCAGGGCCTGCACGTCAAGCTGGGAATGGAAATGTTCTACCAGTACGGGCCGGAAATTGTCCGTGATTTGTCCGCCAAGGGCTACCAGATCTTCCTTGACCTCAAGTTGCACGACATTCCCAACACCGTCAAGCGGACGGCCCACCAGCTGGCTGCTTTGGGCGTTTACTGCACGACTGTCCACGCCCTGGGCGGCAAGCAGATGATCCAGGCCGCTAAAGAAGGCCTGATCGAAGGTACCCCGGCCGGCAAGCCGGTGCCAAAGCTTTTAGCCGTGACTGAACTGACTTCCATCTCTGAAGAAGTCTTGAAGAATGAACAGCACTGCTCACTCAGCCTGGCTGACGAAGTAAAGAGCCTGGCCCACCAGGCCCAAGAAGCCGGGGCTGACGGGATCATCTGCTCACCACTAGAAGTCAAGGCGATGAAGAGTGAATTCAGCGACGACTTCATGTTCGTCACTCCGGGCATCCGGCCAAAGAGCTACCAAAAAGACGACCAGGCCCGGGTGGCAACACCTGCCCAGGCGCGGGAAAACGGGTCAACCGCCATCGTTGTCGGCCGGCCAATCACCCAGGCCGCTGACCCGCAAAAAGCATATGAAGAGATTTTGAAGGATTGGAGCAAGAACGATGCAAAATAACGAAATTATCCGCCAGCTGATCGACAAGAAGATTGTGACTATTTCCCCAGACAAGGACTTTGTCTACGCCAGCGGGATGCACTCCCCGATCTACACTGACCTGCGGCAAACCATCTCCTTCCCGGAACTGCGACAGGCAATCGCTGAAAACCTGGCCGCCTTGATCAGGCAAGAATTCCCGGAAGTTACGGTGATCGGCGGTGTCGCTACGGCCGGCATCCCGCACGCCGCCTGGGTTACCCAAGTCATGAACCTGCCAATGGTCTACGTCCGCTCCAAGCCAAAGGACCACGGCCAGGGCCGGCAAATTGAAGGCCGCCTGTCCATGGACGACCATATCGTTTTGATCGACGACCTCATTTCAACTGGCGGTAGCGTTTTGTCCGCCGTGCAAGCAGTCAAGGACACCGGCGCTCACGTTGACGGGGTCAGCTCCATCTTTACCTACCTTTTGCCAGACGCTGACGAAAACTTCAAGAAGGCCGGCACCAAGTTTGCCCCGCTCTTGAACTACCGGGAACTGATTGAACAGGAAATTGCTGAAACGGTCAGCGAAGAACAATATAAGGAATTGTTGGCTTGGCACCAGGATCCTTGGAACTGGAAGCGGTAAGAGCAGGTAAAGAAATTCCTAAGAAAGGCGGATTTTTTCATGAACTTTGCCTCCAGGAACTCTATAGCTGGAAAAATATGTTATATTAGTAACCAGTACGTATGAAGGATGTGGAGATTTAATTTTATGAAAAAGCATTTGAAGAAAATCGCCGTTTTGGCAGGTGCCGCAGCTATCGGTCTGTCAACTGCCGCTTGCTCAAGCAGCTCAGCTACTGTAGTTAACTACAAGGGTGGCAAGATCACTCAGGACGAATACTACGAAGCTATGAAGGACACTTCAGCCGGCCAGTCAACTTTGGTCAGCCTGATCATCTACCGCACGCTGAAGGCCCAATACGGTGACAAGGTATCTTCAAAGAAGATCGACGCCG